>JBGTLS010000545.1:0-11191 GCA_041744015.1 Cryomorpha sp.
TGCCCGACAAAAGGACGGGATAACCCAAAAAGATCTTGTTCAAACCCTGGATGTTGACAAAGTTACGATGAGTCGGATGATTGATTATCTGGTTCAGAAAGGGTATGTAGTTCGGGAGGTTTGTGTGAAAGATCGCCGCACTACCATGCTACATCCCACCCCCAAAGCCTGTAGAGAAATCGGAGAAATTCAAACCGCAATACACGCACTTGAATCCAAAGCTTTTGATGGAATGCCGAAAGAAGTAAAAAACCAGTTTCTGCATACCGTTCAAACCATTCAGTCGAATATGTCTCATTTGCCCAAGGAATTGGTTAAGTTCAATTATTCTAAAATAAACAGCAACAAGTGAAGAAACATTTGGTCATATATGGATTGGCTACAATTCTGATTTACGCCTGCGATTCTAAAAGTGCTGACAATAAGAATGATAAACCAGCACAGCAGTCAGCAACTTTTACAGTAAATGGGGTAGTGGCATTTTCAAAATCCACGGATGTATTGCTCACTTCCACAGGCGATGTGATTGCCGGTGAACAGATTGACCTGATGAGTGAAGTACCCGGACGTATTACAAAAATCGGATTTCGCGAAGGCGGTGAAGTATCTAAAGGTCAACTTCTGATTAAGCTGAATGACGATGAATTGCAGGCCGGGCTCAACCGGGCGCGTCAGGAAATCCAATTGCTCGAAGATCAGGTAAGACGTCAGGAACAACTCCTCGACATCAAAGGTATCAGTCAGGAAGCTTTGGATATTGCCCGAAATAATTTGCTGGTAAAGCAGTCAGAAATTCAGATTTTACAGGCCCAAATTGATCAAACGGAAATTCGCGCTCCTTTCAGCGGTACAGTGGGCCTGAAATACGTAAGTGAAGGAGCCAACATCACACCGACAACACGAATTGCGTCACTCCAGAGTGTCAAACCTGCCAAAATTGATTTTTCGGTACCCGAACGATACAGTCCACGTATCAACATTGGTCAAAAGGTATATTTCACCATATCGTCAATAAGAGACACACTTGAAGCTGAAATATATGCAGTCGAGCCGCGAATTGAATCCTCAAGTCGCGCTTTACAAATCCGGGCGCTTTATCCCAATACCAGTAATGAATTACGTCCAGGTGCTTTTGCCAATGTGCATATACGTCTTCCCGAAGCAGATAGCGTTATTGAAATTCCAGCCAATGCCCTGATTCCAGCCCTTAGAGGTGCAAAGGTTTTGCTGAGCAAGAACGGCAAAGTGAAAGAACAAAATATCCGGGTGGGTCAGCGATTTGAAGCCACAGTAGAAGTCACGGAAGGTCTGCAGGTGGGAGATACGATTATCACCAGTGGTATATTACAATTGAAACCCGATATGCCTGTAAACGTCACCATTCGCCGGTCTTCACCTTCCACCGACACCACCGACACCTCCGAGACTCCCGGCGCATGACTTTACCAGAAATAAGCATCAAGAGGCCCGTTCTTGCCACTGTATTCTCTATTACGCTGGTTCTTTTCGGAATTATCGGATTTACATCCACCGGGGTGCGGGATTATCCCAGTGTCGATGCGCCGATCATCACTGTTACCACCAGTTATATCGGTGCCAGCAGCGAGGTGATGATTTCTCAAATCACCGAACCGCTTGAAGAGTCCATCAATGGTATTGACGGAATTCGAAATATCACTTCTGTAAGCAGCGATGGACGGAGCAGCATTACCGTGGAGTTTGGCCTTGAAGTAGATTTGGAAGCTGCCGCAAATGATGTCCGCGACAGGGTATCGCGCGCTCAACGCAACCTCCCGCCCGACACGGATCCGCCTGTGGTGTCAAAAGCAGATGCGGATGCCACCACCATCCTTTCACTCACTGTACAAAGTCCCAACCGCGAACTTTTGAGCTTGTCTGAAATTGGAAACAACATCTTCAAAGAGCGTCTGCAAACAATTCAGGGGATTAGCGAAATTCGCATTTGGGGTGAGAAGAAATATGCGATGCGGCTGAAAATGGACCCGCGTAGAATGGCGGCACTTAACGTCTCTCCAACGGATATCCGGCTGGCCCTTCAACGTCAAAACGTCGAATTGCCCACAGGTCGCATTGATGGTTCCACCACCGAACTCTCCATTCGCACTTTAGGTCGGTTGCAAACTCCGGAAGCTTTCGACAATATGATCATCCGGGATGATGGGGGTCAGATTATTCGACTGAAAGATGTCGGTCGTGCCGAGCTCGGGGCTGAAAATGAAAGAACATTGTTGCGGGGCAACGGAGCCATTCCCATGATTGGAATTGCAGTAACACCGCAACCGGGGGCCAATTATGTCGCCATAGCTGATGAGTTTTACGAGCGGGTCGAACAATTGAAAAATGAAATCCCCGATGATCTTGTCCTTGGATATGCCCTAGATACCACTACGGGTATCCGCAAAGCCATCACTGAGGTGCAGGAGACGATTATTATTGCGTTTTTACTTGTATTACTGGTGGTTTTTCTCTTTTTGAGAAACTGGCGCACCACACTCATTCCCATCATCGCCATACCCATTTCTCTGGTAAGTACATTCTTTATCATGTATCTGGCCGATTTTTCAATCAATATTCTCACCCTGCTGGGAATTGCACTTTCCACCGGTCTCGTTGTGGATGACGCCATCGTCGTAATGGAAAATATTTATCAAAAGATTGAAAAAGGGATGGCCCCCAGGAAGGCGGCTTTCATCGGCTCAAAAGAGATTTTCTTTGCGGTTGTCTCAACCACTGTAACGCTTGTAGCGGTATTTCTTCCCATCATGTTTCTGGAAGGCCTGACAGGTCGGCTTTTTCGCGAATTTGGAGTTGTGGTGGCCGGAGCTGTTGTGATTTCCTCCTTCGTGTCGCTCACACTCACACCCATGATGAGTTCCCGGATTCTGAAGAAAGGCAGCAACGACAATGCTTTTTACCGACGGTCAGAAAAAATCTTTGACGGACTTACTACTGGTTATGATCGGGGTCTAAAGAGTTTCATGCGGCACAGATGGCTGGCCATTGTCCTGATGGCAATTTCATTTGGAATTATTTGGGGCCTGGGTTCGCTCCTGCAGTCGGAGCTCGCACCGATGGAAGATAAGAGCCGAATACAAGTAATCGCCACGGCACCGGAAGGCGCATCATTTACCTATATGAACAATTTCCTGCGTGGCATCATCGATGTTGTGGAAGCTCTTCCGGAAACAGAATCCATTTTATCGGTTACCGCACCCGGTTTTGGATCCAGTAGTGCTTCTAATACCGGATTTGTCCGTATTACTTTGGTAGAGCCGGAATTTCGGACACGCCCGCAAATGGCCATAGCAGATTCGCTCGCTGGCGTTTTCAGATCGGAAACCGGTGCACGACTTATCGTCAATCAGGAACAAACCATCGGTGATCGCCGGGGAGGACTGCCCGTCCAATTTGTGATCCAGGCTGTGAATTTTGAAAAACTCAAGCAGGCCGTACCCGTCTTTATGGAAAGGGCCCAGGCGGATCCGGCATTTTCAGTTGTTGATATTAATCTCAAGTTCAATAAACCGGAGCTCAGTATCAATATCGACAGAGACCGGGCCCAGGCGCTTGGAGTCTCCGTACTGGACATAGCTGAGTTGTTGCAACTCTATTTCAGCGACCAACGGATGGGGTTTTTTATAAAAGATGGAAGACAATATCAGGTGATCGGACAGGCCGCAGAGGGTTATAGCAATGATCCGTCTGATCTGCGATCTATTTTCGTGCGCAGCAGCAACGGTGGGCTCGTTCAGCTTGACAACCTGGTCACCATCGAAGAGCAAACCACTCCGCCCCAACTTTTTCGGTTCAACCGGTATGTTTCTGCAACCATTTCGGCCAATACAATGCCCGGGATTTCTCTGGGCCAGGGTATTGAAGCGATGGAAGCTATTGCCGATGAAGTGCTGGACGAAACATATAGCACCGATCTCGCTGGTCCGTCACGCGATTTTGCGGAAAGCTCGAGCACGTTGTTGTTCGCTTTTTTTCTGGCCCTGGTGCTGGTATACCTTACTCTGGCCGGACAGTTTGAGAGCTTTCTCGATCCACTGATCATTATGTTTACCGTGCCTCTTGCTTTGGCAGGAGCCGTGCTTGCTTTGTGGTTAACCGGTTCCACCCTCAATATTTTCAGTCAGATTGGGATTATAGTGCTTATTGGAATTGTAACCAAAAACGGCATTCTCATCGTCGAGTTTGCCAATCAACGCAAAGAATCTGGTTTAAAAACATATGAAGCCGTTATGGAAGCCGCTGCATCACGATTCCGGCCTATTTTGATGACAAGTATGGCCACCGTGCTCGGGGCACTGCCCATTGCCCTGGCTTTGGGAGCATCTTCTGTCAGTCGTGTTTCGATGGGGATTGCGATTATCGGCGGGTTGCTGTTTTCCCTTTTATTGACTCTTTTTGTCATACCGGCGTTGTACACATTTATGTCGCGCGACAAAACCATTTATCATGATGAAGATATTTAGAGAGTTTTCTTTCCTGATGTTGATCTGCATGAGCGGCGTTAGTCATGCGCAGGATTCCCTTGACGTAAATGGGGCCATCGCCATTGCCCTCGAGCAAAACTATGATATCCGGATTGCGCGCAATGACGCCGAGATTGCCAGAATTGGAAACAATTGGGGAAATGCCGGATTTTTGCCTTCGCTGACAGCAAATTTTAACCGCGATGAGGAAATTATTGACACACGGCAACAATTTTTTACGGGAGAGGTGAGAGAAGGTGAAAATGTGAAAAACAATTTTCTAAATGGAAATGTGGTGCTCGACTGGACCATTTTTGGTGGAATGGCAGCTTTAACCACGCGGGATCAATTGATGGCTTTTGAGGATATCGGCAGGGTAGGTGCCCAGGTACAGGTGGAAAATGCGGTTTCACAAGTCATCGCTGCTTATTACGATCTTGTGCAGAAGCAAAAGCAAAAAAAGGCGATTGAAAATGCCATTGAGATTTCCCTTGAGCGAAAAATATTGGCCGAAGAGCGATTGCGCATTGGTTCGGGATCAGGTCAGGAGGTATTGCTGGCATCTGTGGATATCAATGCCGACAGCGCAGCCCTGATTCGGCTGGAGTATGAAATTGTAGATGGGAAAGCTGTTTTGAACCAACTGATGGGCCGCGAACCCGATACCGAATTTGAAGTTGTAACCCGAATCGAAATCAGAGAAGACCTCATATTTGCTGATTTATCACAGAAAGTGATGGCTCAAAACCGGGAACTTACCCTTGCCAGGACAGATGTGCAACTTGCTGAATTGGGATTGAAAACTTCGCGCTCAACAATGTTTCCCACTTTGGGTGTAATTGCTGACTACCGTTATCAGCGTTCCGAATCGGAAATTGGGTTTCTTCAGTCAAACCAGACTTCTGGTTTAACTTATGGGGTGGTGGCCCGTTGGACTATTTTTGATGGTTTGCAGAATCGCACAGCCAATCAGATTGCGAAAATCACGATCGAAAACAGCCAGCAAAGTCTCGAACAGGCCGAATTGCGTCTGCGCAGTGAGCTGTATCGATATTATACGGCCTACGTTACCGTAAGCCGTCTCTATGGACTGGAACAGAAAAACGTGGAGGTTGCCCGGGAAAACCTCGATATCTCAACCGAAATGATGCGTATCGGGACCATTACAGCACTACAGCTACGCGAAGCCCAGCGAAGTCTGATCGATGCCGAATTCCGATTGATCCAGACAAGTTATGAGCTCAAGATATCAGAGACAGAACTTCTGAGGCTCAGTGGTGATCTGTTGCGAAGTTTCTGAGAGTAATTCTGGCAGGAATTACAATTTTACAAATGCCCGCCGGAAATTTTGCCCTTCTTTGAAAACCAATTCCAGGAGATAAATCCCTGAATTTAGCATTTGAAGATCTATCAATTCCTTGTATAAAGACGGCGAGGATAAGTTGATAATTTCACGCCCTTCCAATGAAAGGATACGATAATATTTTAAAGGGATCTGGGAGTCTATATGTAGCATGTTAAAGGCTGGATTTGGGTAGATTTTCACCGATTCGAAAATCTGCCTGTGATCTGCCAAAACGAGGTCAATATCAACATTCACCTGTTTCAGGCAAAGATTATTGTCATATGCCTCCAGTACATAACTACCAGCTGTGAGGCCTGGAATGGATGTTCCCACTGGTTCGGTATTGAGAAAGAGCTCATACGGCGGGGTTCCACCAAAGACATTTACCAGAATCATTCCATTGCCCATTCCAAACGTTTCAGGAAAAGTTTCTGCAAAAACCAATAGCTCGGACGGGTCAAACAACGTAATTGAACCGTTTACAAAACAATTATTTACGTCGGTATAAGTATACAGATATTCCCCCGCGCCGAGGCCGTTAATGAGCGCGCCAGTCATTCCGTTGCTCCACAAGACCGTTTCTACCTCTATTCCGGTTTGATTGAATAAAGTTACTTTTCCTGTTGCGTTACCATGACAATCTATTTGAGTTATGGAAGGCGAGATCAATGGTATTGGATTTACCGTGATTTCGGCCGAGTCTGTCGCCTGAATTCCATATGGATTGGTGGCTGTCACAATGTATGTACCTGAAGTTGAAGCTTGTAAAAACCGGGTAGTGTCTCCGGTATTCCAAAGATAGGAATGGTGAATACCGGCATCCAGCTGAATGATTTCTCCGAAACAAACGGAAGGTCCCAAATCAGATTGAATGGATACCTGATAGGTTTCCCCTTCGGTGAACTGATATGCTGAATCTACTGGCAAATTGTAGTACACGTCTGTATGACCGCTGGGATAAGTGACCATTACGGAATCTACAAAACCGTCAGACTGAGCCAGTCCAAATATTTTATGCTGGGAATTCTGACCCAAATAAGTTTCTCCACACAGCGTAAATTCCGAAAGCTGTAAATCGTTCTCATATACGCGTATCCAACTTCCGATGGCCTGAAGATTTGAAATTGTACCTCTCAGCGTCATTCTTATAAAGTCGTTTGCGCCGCCTGTGTTCATCAGTACCAGTTGTCTGTTGGGTGAGCGACTTTTTACGACCATATCGGAATATCCGTCATTGTTAAAATCTCCTTTGGCCACTACATAACAATCGGGGCTGGTCACAGTCGAAATCAGATTTTGTGCTGAGGTAAAACTATTTCCTTCATTATTTAGAAAAAAGTAATTGTGGGTATTGTCGGATGTGGTAAAGTACAGGTCCTGCCATCCATCATTGTCAGCATCGATCCATATGCCTCCCCAACTGTTGTAAAATACCTGCACCCCATATTCTGCGGCACTTTCCGTAAATGTTCCATCTCCGTTATTTACGCACAACAAGGTTGGTCTGGTGGGGGTTCCGGTATTGGTCATGAATACATCCAGATACCCATCATTGTTCATATCCCCAACGGTATTCGTCATAACGTCATTAAACGGAAATTCCATCTGAGCCTCCACGGTCACATCGGTAAAGGTGCCGTCTCCATTATTTTTAAAAAGTTTATTTGCCCAGATTCGGTCATTGATCACGTGCAAATCAGGCCAGTTGTCATTGTTGTAATCGAGCCAAACAGACTGAAATGAAACGGCAGGTGGAGAAATGATTCCTGAACTGACTGTGACATCAGAAAATGTTCCATCTCCATTGTTTCTGTATAAATAGTTTAAAGCCCATGGTTCCGGAGGGTTGGAAGTGGTGAAATCGTACACACAAATGTACAGGTCCAGATATCCATCCCGGTCGTAATCGCCGAAACTCGCACCATAAAATTTGGCTGTCATGAGTGGCAATCCTGCAGCTAAAGTCACATCTGAAAAAGTCCAGTTGTTGTTCTGAAACAGCTTTACCTGACCTTCGTATGTCGTCAGAAAAATATCAAGATCCCCATCGTTGTCATAATCTGCCCAAATCAAATGTCTTGTATTTCCGGCTCCATAGATATTGAAGGGCTGAAGCGAGAATGTACCACCCAGATTCTTATAAAAGAACATGTTACCCTGATTTGTGCACAGGGTGATATCATCCAATCCATCCTCATCAAAATCGTAGGTACTTACCCCATTCCCATATTCATCGCTGTTGGTGATGGCCAGGATATTGAGCGCTGTCGCCTGATCAATATACATTTGACCAGAAATTTGCCGGGGTACCACAAGAATAGTAAGCAACACCATGACCATTTTGGTTGCTGGAATGAGCCGGGTGCGAAGTGTTGCGCTCGAATTTGTAGCCATAAAGTGCTTAATCTGACACCACGATTTTTGAGGAATATACACCCAGGTTGGTTTGTATTTCAAAGAAATACAGTCCCGAAGAGAGCGCTGGTATATCCAGCTGATAGTGCCCTGCATTTGTCTCTGGCAAATTTCGGGTATATACAGCCCGACCCTGCATATCAAATAATCTCAGAATCAAATTCCCTGCATTTTTACCCAATTTCATATTCAGAATTTCCCCTGAGATCAATGGCACAGGATAGAACACCATGTCAAATGGATTTTCTCCGGATGACGTGCTCACCGCTTCCATTACGATGCTCAGAAAGTTTTCTACAGAAGTCGATACCACCAGATTTCCTGCCTCATCTCTGGTATTGAGCAAAACAATTCCAATACCCTGCTCATTTGCGGCCAACGCATTCACATCAAATGAACTTTGGTAGGAATAGGGGTTGAGCCACATCGACTCATCCTGATTTACCGAAAGGATACTGATGGCAGGTTCGGCGGGTATAAATTGGACCATAGCTGTGGATGTGAGATCCATTGGTTCATTATAAGTTGACATAATTCTGAATCCATTAATACCCACCTGGCTGTTGGTTAAATCGTAAACATTCGCAGAAACTGCAAGTACTTCCGGATTTTTTGTATCAATTGAAATTCCCGGGAACAGCGTTTGAGCAACCTGGGCATTTCCTGCCAGATCCACTGCAAAATTGACAGTAACATCCAGCTCATCAATTTCCACATTCTGATCGCTCACCATAAATACTGCTTTGAAAACATTGTCGTTTTCCCAGTTGCTAAGCGAAAACTGAGGTGTTAGGGTTCCTGCCGAATTGTTTACAGTTACCAGGGGCATTTGGGCAGTACTCATAGTCTCCGTAAAAACCACGGCAATTTCAAAACCCCCTGAGCCCAGATGCAGGTCAGAGATCACAGCAGTCGATGGATTTATTTCGTTTACTTCCGGTCGTTTGGTGTCTATGACAATCAAATCATTCAATGTAATAGTTGATCCATTTCCATTGAGATCCTCAAAGTTTTCCAGAGAAACATGAATGTTATTTAGTTCTTCATGTGCCAGTTGCAGATCGTAAGCCAGTTGATAGGTAGTGGAAGATAGCCAAAGTGTATTCGCTGTATTGACGCTCAAAGATTGCACAAGAGGATCATCCTGGGTAAACAGGAAGCCGGGATTCAATTCCGTATTCATTGGTTCGTCGAAAGTGAGTTCCAGAATCAATGCATTACTACCCACATCGTTGATGCCTAGAATGTTGTCTGAAACATCAAGCGTTGAAAGTACCGGATTTTTGGTGTCAAGCGTAAGAAGATTTTCAAATACTACTGACTCGATTTCATTTCCGGCGATGTCCTGAACATTTGAGACTGTAAGACCTATGTTGAAAGCTTCGGTATCGTTGTCAAATATTTCGAAAGCCTGGGTATAGGTAGTTGGGTTTGTCCACAAACTGTTTTCAGCGCTGAATACAAAACTGGAAGATAGATCATCCGGATGGTTTAGTGAAATCACCGGAGTGAGATTGACATTACACGATTCTGAAAATGCGATATCGATCAATAAAAGTCCTCCGGCTGTCTGAAAATCGTTTACGACAGTGAAATCAGGAAGCACCTCCAGGATAGAAGGTTTTTTGGTATCGATCAGGAATGGATTTTGGGCAATATGCACCGCTTGTTGCAGGCCATCAATGTCCAGGGCTCCCTGAACGCGAAACAACATTTGGTTAGATTCAAATTCCACATCTTCCACTGAGTACGTGAGCACATAAGTATTATTATCAACCCACACTGAATTTATCAGTGTAAGGGCTTCAATTGTGGGATCACCTTCCGGGAAATCAATTATCGGAGGATTTCCGGTATCCATTATTCTGTCGAATGTGATACTGACGGAAATTTCTGTTCCTATATCGTTGGCGTTTAATACCGGCTCGGATGAAGCAACTTCCAATACAAACGGCTTAGCCATACTTACTATGCTGTTTGCTTTGTGAAAAGCATTCGGACCGATTTTCATCCCCATGAATCTGCCGGGAATATCATCAATCGGGGGGTGAATTCCGCCCCAAATTCGCGAGAGACTGCATTGATCCGATGCATCGCGGTATGTAGCCCATTGCAGGATAACTTCTTCACTTGGACCCTGCTCAAAAACCAAAAAATCATTTTGTGGGGCCACGAAATTGCTCATTCCTCCGGGAAAAAATGCAGAGCCTGTCATCAGCGTCATCAATTCAGCTGCGCTGCGGGAGAATGTACTGTGACCGGAAACGTATCCGGCAAAAGGTGGTGTCACAAAAGTCGGCCTTTGATACGGCCACCATTCCTCCGCAAGAATCCAGCCCACTCCGGCTACATCCGTATCGGGATTGGCGATATAGTCGGGACCTTTCCAGGTATAGAGTTTTATTTTGCCCACGTGTTCATTGTTGACTCCAGCCAGGAAATCACCCATTTCGACTACTTCGACATGTCCGGGTATAAGGGGCAAACCGGCGGGATCGAAATTATCAAGCGCAGGATTGCTACACTGACCGTGATCGCCCATGAATCGAATGGCAGATACCGGACGGGGATAATCGTAGTATCCTTTTATTCCCCATACCGAAATAGCAACATCATGCATTGCACCTCCAAGCGTCATATAAGATTTCACGTCGTATTCCAGAGGACTCAAAATTTCCCCCTCACCCATCCATTTGCGTTCAAACATCGGGTGATCTGTTACATAATGTAAAATATCGAACCAGTGGCCGGGTGGGGTTACAGAGGCTGGTCCATCGGCCCAGTATTCTGCCAATACTCTTGCATAATCTCCGCGTTTCACAAATTGTGGCTCATAAGGGAGTCCGGTTACGGGATTTACATCATAACCTGCACCGGGATCACCCCCACCGAAAAAATCGTAAAATTCTTCCATTTCTTCCTGCGTGGTCGG
>JBGTLS010000546.1:0-2857 GCA_041744015.1 Cryomorpha sp.
CGCTGCGGTGGCATCTTCTAAGGTTGTAAATCACTCGAAGTGAGTTTGTTATCTAATTTTCTAAGTGCGCGATTGGCCGCAAAAATGGTATGCGAAACTTGACTAATTTAATCGAACCCTATGAAAAAAGCCCGAAGAAAATCTTCGGGCTTTTTTATTTTCAAAATTGAATCCTATCCGCCAAAATCATCGAAAGAAACATTCTCAGGTGGCACTCCCCAATCATCCACCATCTTGAGGACAGCAGCATTCATCAACGGCGGCCCGCAGAAGTAAAACTCGATATCCTCAGGTGCTTCGTGTTTGGTGAGGTATTGATCGATCACGGCCTGGTGCACAAATCCTTTAAAACCATCGCCTTCCGGATCGTCCAAATCTTTTCTCACCTTCCAGTTATCGTCGGGACTTGGTTCAGAAAGAACCACGTTAAAAGTAAAGTTTGGAAATTCTTTTTCGATGTCGCGGAATTCTTTCAGATAAAAAAGCTCGCGCTTGGACCGGCCACCATACCAGAAACTCACCTTGCGGTTGGTTTTCAGTGTGTGGAAAAGGTGAAAAAGGTGTGAACGCATTGGCGCCATTCCGGCACCCCCACCGATGTAAAGCATTTCGGTTTCGTTTTCCTTGATGAAAAATTCACCGTAAGGACCAGAGATGGTCACCTTATCGCCCTTTTTGCAACCGAAAACGAATGAAGAGCAGATTCCCGGATTCACATCCATCCATTTGTTTTTCGCGCGATCCCACGGTGGGGTGGCGATACGGATATTGAGCATGATGATATTTCCTTCAGCCGGGTGGTTGGCCATTGAATAGGCACGGAAAATGGGTTCCGTGTTTTTCATTTTCAGATCCCACAAACCAAACTTGTCCCACTCGCCTTTGAAATCCATTGGATCTCTTTCGAGGTCGGGATGAGATGTGATATCCATGTCTTTGAACCCGACTTCGCAGACGGGAACATCAATCTGAATATATCCACCTGCCTCAAATTCGAGGTGTTCACCTTCCGGAAGCTGTACCACAAATTCCTTGATGAAAGAAGCCACGTTGTAGTTTGACACCACCTCACACTCCCATTTCTTAATTCCGAAAATCTCTTCCGGAATCGCGATTTTCATGCTTTGTTTTACTTTCACCTGACAACCCAAACGCCACTTCTCCTGAATTTCCTTTCGCGAAAAATAGGGACTTTCGGTGGGCAGAATTTCACCCCCACCTTCAAAAACCTGGCATTTACACATGGCGCAGGTTCCTCCACCTCCACAGGCAGACGGAAGAAAAATCTTTTCATTGCTCAGGGTGGTGAGAATGGTATTTCCCGATTCCACCTGAATGGTTTTCTCACCATTGATCTCGAGGGTCACTGGCCCGGATGGTGCGAGTTTTGATTTTGCGAAAAGCAACAAGCTTACCAGCAACAGCGTGATGATAAGGAAAACGACGATGGTGGCAATTATTGTAGTGCTCATTTAATCCCGGATTATCTTAATTCAAACAAACTTTATTCAATTAAAGTTCAATACCCATAAAGGCCATAAACGCAATGCCCATTAAACCTGTGATGATAAATGTGATTCCCAATCCACGCAGGGCGGGTGGCACATTAGAATATCTGATTTTTTCGCGGATAGCGGCGATGAAGACGATGGCCAGAAACCAACCCACACCCGAACCCAAACCAAAAACAGTGGCATCGCCGATGTTTGCATATTGTCGCTCCTGCATAAAAAGAGAGCCGCCAAGTATGGCACAGTTCACAGCGATAAGCGGGAGGAATATACCAAGTGCTCCATAAAGAGCCGGAGCAAATTTTTCAACAATCATCTCCACGAGTTGCACCATGGAGGCAATAACGGCGATAAACATGATGAAGCTCAAAAAGCTGAGGTCAATCGCGGCCATACTCGGATGCAACCATGCAAGCGCACCTTCTGCGAGAAGAAAATTTTCGATCAGATAGTTGAGCGGCACGGTAATACCCAGAACGAAGATTACTGCGAATCCGAGACCCACTGCAGTTTTCACTGTTTTGGATACGGCGAGGTAGGAACACATACCGAGGAAGTATGCGAAAATCATATTGTCGATAAAAATCGACTTGATAAATATATTGAGTGCTTCCATAGTCAGATATCTTGAAGATTAGTTGGCTTCAACCAGTTTGGTATTGCGCGATCTTTGTACCCAGATAATTACACCCACCACGATAAGTGCCATTGGAGGCAGGATCATCAGGTTGTTGTTGGCGTACCCAAAATCAAATACACCCTGGGGCAAAAATTTGATTTGTCCGATACCCGGAAAACTGATGGCACCGGATCCGAATACTTCACGAACGAGTGCAACTGCGATCAGAATCCAGGCATAACCAAGGGCGTTTCCAATACCATCCAGAGCCGATGTGGATGGTTTGTTTCCCATGGCAAATGCTTCAAACCGACCCATGATAATACAGTTGGTAATGATCAGACCCACAAATACAGACAGCGATTCACTGATATCGGGGAGAAATGCTTTCAGCACTTCATTTACCAGAATAACCAGGGAGGCGACAACGACGAGTTGAACGATGATTCGAATCCGCGAAGGAATCACATTTCTCATCAAGGAGATTATCACATTGCCCGCCAACATGACAAACAGTACAGAAGCGCACATGATGAAAGCCTGCTGTACCTGAACGGTGATAGCCAATGCCGAACAAATTCCCAAAACCTGCACGGTAATGGGATTGTCGTCATTTAAAGGATCCGTCAGTAATCTTTTATTTTTTGCAGAGAAAAGCGGCTCGCTTTTTACGGCGTCCTTCTTTACCGCTTTTTCGGTAGTTGTAGTTTCTGTGCTCATTATAATT
>JBGTLS010000547.1:0-15123 GCA_041744015.1 Cryomorpha sp.
GAGCAGGTCGAAATATTTTTCGGTTTCGTATTTCTGAAAAGCATACGGACTCAGGCAATCGATCCGCTCGTCCTCCCGCGTGGGAATATTTTCCGGCGTGCCGTAAATGGCGCTCGACGAACTGTTCACAAACCGAGGAAAATGGTTGTCGGAGATCATCAGCTCGATCAGGTGCATGGCTACGAGAAGATTTTCCCGTATGTGTTCTGTCACGAGCTCAAAACTCGGCTGAATGCGCGGCAAGGCGGCCAGATGAAAAACGGTGTCGTAAGGCTTGAGACTTTTAAGGTGAAATAGCGAATCGCCGATCAACTGAAAATTCCTGTTATCCATCTGATGGGCAATATTGGCCTGTCGCCCTGTGCTGAAATTATCGATGCCGGTGATTTGCCAGTCGGTATTTTCCAAAAGGAAATCCAATAAATTGGAACCGATGAACCCGGCTACACCGGTGATTAAAACGTGTTTTTTACTCATGCGATTTCATCGAGGATGGCGTGGAGGATCACCTGGTGAAAACACTCCACCACCCCGTAATTTTTGACGGAAGTCTGAAAATTGATCTGCCCGCGTTTGGATAAACTGTTGTTTTTTTCAAAACCACTCAGGGTGATGACCGCGCCGCCGAGGCTGAGGTGGGCATCTGCAGCGTTGAGAATATTTTTAGATTCGCCCGAGGAGCTGATGGCCACGAGAATATCGCCCGGCTGAAAGCTGAATTGTATCCATTCTTTCATCGCGTTTTCGTAACCGTAGTCGTTGGCAAAACAGGTAATCAAAGCCGCATCGGTAAAACTCAGGGTCTGCTTCCGCGCGATTTTCATGTAGTCTTCCATCATGTGGCTGCAGATGGAATTGGAACCGCCATTGCCGACAAAAATGACGCGTTTCGCTGGTTTCAGCAATTCCACAGCGGCTGAAATCGACTCGCGGATTTCCGCAGAATCGAAAAAACCATTAAAGGCTGATCTATACGAATCGATCTGCATGTTGAAGGAGTTTTTGTTTGGTCACGGCCTGCTCATTGCATAGCCATGTGCACGACAGGCTGGCTGCAAGCGCAGGTACGAGCATAATGTCGTTGATGTCTTCGAATCGGAGTTCGGAAGCCATGGCCGCAAAAGCGTAAAAAGTATCACCCGCGCCGATGGTATCCACCACCTCGCTGCGAAACATGGGCTGGCTCACGTAGTTTTGCCCATCGTAGTACACCGAACCGCCTTTTCCCAGCGTGAGGAACAATTTCTCTGCGCCGATTTCATAATTGTACAATTCGCGTAGCGCTTCCCGGCTGCTAAAGTTCGTTTTCCGGTTGAGTTGCAGGCTCGCTTCCCGCAAATCGAGACATGCGCTTTTTTTGGGATATGCTTTCCATTTCGACATCCGGTTGTACCCAAAATTATTGCTGTTGGTCTGGGTCATGTAATGAAACTTACCGTTTACCCGCAGTTTATCGCAGAATCCATGTCCAAAATCAGCCACGATAACCACATCGTAATCACGCGCATCAAAATCTAAAGGTCCGAAATTGCGCTGATCAAACCGGTTGATTTCCACATGTTTTTTTTGGTCATCCTTGTCAATCAGACGCGTTTTAACAATTTCATTTTCGCTGTTGGAAATCAGTGTCACCTTTTTGGCAAAATCTTCGAGGTGACTGGCAATGGCCGCTGCCCCACCCATTTGCACTTGTTTTACTGATTCTTCATCGGCATACCGAAACACAGGACAAAACGACTTCATGCTCTGACCCTCGTATTTCACTTCGATGAATTCGTCGATGATCGTTTCACCGATCACGCAAACCTTCATGTCACAAACCTGTTCAAGGAAGTGACTCACTTTTTCGCGGATTCCACTCATTTGATCGGCTTCAATTTATTGAGAAAACGGCTTACAAATGATTTTCGCGGCAGGCTCCAGACTTTCAAAGGCCCTTCGTTTTTCAACCAGATTTCTTTCAGTTGCTCGTGGAGGGGATTGGCTTCAAAGGGAAAATGGTGTTTCCAAACGCCAAATCGCTGAAGGTGAAAGGGAAATGTATGTTGATAATCGTCAGAACCCCCTGCTGAGCGCGAACGCGGACTCAACACCCTGAGGTAAAGCGGGTTTTTTGGATCGGTATATCGGATATTTTTCCCGGTGTAGTACAGATGCCAGGCTTTGCTGTGGTCGCAGGCAAACAGAAAATTGGTGTCTCCGGCGAGGCTCGAACCGCCGAGGGCCCGAACCTGTTGGAGGGCGTGTTCCATTTTGTGAATGGCAGTATTCGGAATCCACGGACGTTCCTGAGCGCCGCATTTGCCGCTGCTCAGGTCATAAAACCAATGCAGTTTGTCGGCAACGCAATCGAAATCTGATTCACCGGCCATGGCGTCGAAAAGCGCAGGATTGATCAGGTCGTCGTCATCCAAACGCACCAGATAACGCGCGACTCCCGGATTTTTTTCCAATAAAAACCCCGCTTCATAGAGTTTATCTTCCTTCGAGCGACTTGAAGTTTGAATGGCTTCAAAATCCTTGATCTCAGTTGATTTAGCGCCGAGTAACCAGACTTTTTTAGAGGCTTTCAGCTTTTGAATTTGTTGAAAACAAAGCCGTCGCAATTCCCTTCGGGTTTCATTGCTGACCGAATCGGGGGTAAGGGGTATTACAAAAAGGAAATCTGCTGTCATGAATGCAATCGTGCGGCAAAGTTCTTAATTTCATTCAGATCGAACGCATAATTCAGCGGTTGCTCTGTGAGATTCGCACGAAAACGAATAGTATCGATCAGGCCTTTGATAGGTGGCGACCCGTTGAAAATGATCAGTACCGGGGTTTTAGCGTAAGCGCCGATATGGACCGCGCCGGAGTGCTGGGTCACGATCAGGCGCGCTTCGGAGCAATACTTCATCGTGGTGGTATTCTCGGCAGAAATTTTAAGTTCGATATTTCCCTCCGAATATACCTCTGCGCTTAATGATGGATGACCAACGAGATACACTTTTTCAAAAAATGGTGACAGGCTTCTGGCCACCGCCATATAATCCCAGGCACTGCCGTTGTTTGGACTAACTGTCCCGCCTTTTTTCCGGGGAAAAATAACGCAGCTGTTTGTTTTCGCGGAAGCGTAAACCTGGGACAGATCGTAAATCCCCTGCCGGCCTTCCAGTTGCCAGTTGCGAAAAACAAACCAGTATAATTCCGTGTCAGAAATGTCCAGGAATGGCTTTCCGGAGCTCAGGGCAATTGATTTAAAACTATCGATTTCAGCCTGTACATCTATTGGCGGTGCAGTCTCATTGGTAAGCGGTTTTACTTCCGTAAAAAAATCGCGAAGCGGGTACCATGTGTCAATGATACTTCTGCCTTCTGCATCGAAGAGAAATGGTTTGTGAAGGTCCATCCCGC
This sequence comes from Cryomorpha sp., assembly GCA_041744015.1. Lineage (GTDB taxonomy): Bacteria > Bacteroidota > Bacteroidia > Flavobacteriales_D > Cryomorphaceae > JBBQZU01. The sequence continues at coordinate 3,394 of JBGTLS010000547.1, forward strand.
AATAGTGAATGCGGACGCCACACTGATGCAAATGCACGAGAAAAGGCAGATTGTGCAGGAGAAAATGTCCGAATTCACCTTTAAAAGGGCCGTAATAACATTCCTTTTCTGCCAAAGCGCGCTCATAAAAATCTTCGAGCGTGCGCCGGGCGCGTTTTACGATAAAGTGGTATTTCGCCCGACCTTTCCAGTTGAGCGAACGTTTTCCGTAAGCCACAGTGGTGGCTTCATGGGGATATATGAGCGGGAGTTCGATTTCTCTCACGCCCATGTGTTCCAAAATCTCCGTCATTAAAACTTGATCAATTCTCTTCAGGTTGCTATTGCAAAAATAGGGATTCGGCAGGACTACGGTTCAGAATAAGTGCCAATTCAAGCCAACCAAACTACTTGCTGCATCTAATTCAGGTTTTGAAATTCTCCTTCAACCTTACAAAGCGTTGTGGATGGAGAAAAAATAAGATCACCGAGTTTTTCCCTGAAACGGGCTTCTTTCCTGGCCTGCCATTTTGGAAAATGGTTCCAGAGCATGTTGTGCTTGAACCGGACATAGGCCATTCCCAGCACGTATTCGGCCTGTGTGACCAGCGATTCCCGATGGGCGATCATCCAGATTTTCAGCCCCTCACCACTCTCTGCACGGGGCTGGGTACGGATGTGCCAACGCATCATCTGAGCGAGATCGAGTAAATATCGGGCGATGAGATGTTTTTTTTGGGCTGTGAATTGATTTGCGTCTTTAAGTAGCCTCAGATGATTTTCCAACATTTTGACCCGTTGGCGCAAACCATCAAGGCTGTGGGAGTTTTGCCGGGCTATACTCTCTGTTTCCATCCGATAGGCCACATTTGGCTTGACATCAAGGTATTTGTACTGATCCGTTTTCAGCAGCATGCGGATATGAAAATCGGCATCCTGTTGGGAAATCAATTTGGTATCGAAGCCATCCTGATCTTTGAGAAATGACGTTTTCCAAATCGGACCGCTGATCAGCCATGGTTGGTCTCGGGCCAGGAAGCGGTACAGATCGGAATGGGGTTTGGGAATATTGGTGATTAAATTTGTGTCTCCGGGATTTTTCATGAAAACGGCCATGGGAAATGCCAGAAAATCGAACATTGGATTTTCCTCCATCAGGCTTACCCTTTCTGAAAGGCATTCCGGCGCCATCCAATCGTCGCTATCCAGAAAAATCAAATACATTCCGGTAGTTTTCGCCAAACCCATGTTTCGCGCCACTCCACTCCCACTCCGTTGTTTTGGGGTGGTGAAAAAATTGATTTTTGAATTGCCCGATGCCAGGTTTTGGGCAAAAATTCCGCTCGCATCGGTAGAGTGGTCATCTACAAAGATCAGTTCCCAATCGGTGTAAATTTGCGCAAGCACAGAATTTACCGCAATTTCAGCAAATCCGCCCTTATTGAAATTGGGCATGACAATCGAAACTTTAGGACTCTGCGGGGGCATACAAATTCAGGTGTTTTTTCACGGGTAATTTCAGGGTGAGACGGAGGTGGTATTTCAAATAATCGCTTTTGCGCAAATCCGGGAAATCGCGCCAAAGCTGGAGTACTTCAGCTATCTGGTCAACCTTTCGGGAAAATCTGTTTGATGATTTTTGCGCGGCTTCGAGTTCGTAGCGGTATTTGAGATAAACGCGCAGAATTTCTTCCGACATCCGGAAAGGCATTTGGTGGTCGCGAAACCATTTCAGGGCTTCCAGGGCCATCAACGGTTTTTGGATGCGTATCCTGATATCATCCATCGGGCGGTTGCCGGGGCGAATGCGACGCATAGCCACCGGATAACGTAATTCTCCAGGCAAAAGATGAGCGGCAGCGGTAAGCCTGAGAAAAAATTCTGTATCCTCCGCAATTCGAAGGTTTTCATTGAAATGACCCCACTGCGTAAAAACCTCCCGCCGGGCAGTAAAACCGATAATGCTGAAATATCCCTGATTGCCCACCGGGCTGATTTTATAGAACAGTTCTTCCGGTTTAAAAATCTCCTGTACCGTCGTAATATTTGGTTTGTCAGTATCATTTTGCCCAGCCAGGGTCCCGATGGCCTCGTAAACCCCATCGGCTTCCGGCTGGTTTTCGAAAACAAACCTGGCGGTTTGAAACCGGTTTGGCAGAAATATATCGTCGGCATCCAGAAAAGCGATAAAAGGACAGGTCGACTTCGATATTCCAAGATTTCGCGCAGCCGATGCGCCGCGATTGACAGGATGCACGAAAACTTTAATTCTATCGGAAGTCTCCGCAAGGTTTTTGCAAATGGCCAGACTCTGATCCGTCGAACCATCTTCCACCAGAATAATTTCTTCCACTTCTATGAGGTTGACGACCGAAGCCACCGCCATTTCCAGTGATAAGGCAGCATTGTAAACCGGGATGATGACCGAAACCGGGAAGTTCATTGACCCAAAGATAAAGGGATTGTCGTGTTTGGGTTAAAAACCTATATTTTTGACCTTCTCAGATTTGGACGTATGAAGTATGAATCCCGTTTTAGAACTATGGCTTTTCATTTTAAAACCATTCAATGAGATCTCCGGTTTTCTGCATAGGGCCAAATAAGTCAGGCACCACGTCGCTTGAAGCGTTTTTTAAACTTCACGGATACGTTTGCGGAGATCAGGTGAAGGGCGAAAATCTTATTCAGGCGTATGCGCGAAGTGATTGGCAACCCATTCTGGAACTCGCTTCGTCAGCAGAATTTTTTCAGGACATTCCCTTTTCAACTTCCGATGTATATCCCGTGCTGGATCGTCATTTTCCGGAGGGGAAGTTCATTATGACCAAAAGAAAATCCGCCGCGGAATGGGTTGATTCTCTGACCGGATTTCACAGTAAAATGTTCGGAAAAGACGGTCAGGTGCCAACTTCAGCAGAATTAAAAGCGGCCACGTACCGCTATCCGGGGTTTATGTTTGAAAGTATGCAGAGCCTTTTCAAAACACCGGAAAACGATCTGTACAACCGGGAAAAACTGATCAGGTGGTACGAAAACCACATCGCAAATGCCCGGAACTATTTTGCGGGAAGATCAAATTTTCTGGAAATTGAAATATCCGAATGGGAGGCTGCCCAAAAAATCGCCACATTTGTGGGTTGGAGCAGTGCGCAATTTCCACTGCCCCACCTGAATAAAACTGCACCTTGAACATACCGCATTGCAAACCATTCTTCCCACCGGTAGAAGAATATAAAGCGAAAATCGATCTGATCTGGCAAAATGGATGGCTCACCAATCAGGGTCCGCTCGTGGCGGAATTTGAAGAAAAAATCGCGGCATATTTCGGGTTAAAATACGTCTCTTTTGTGAGCAGCGGCACGATGGGACTTCAATGCGCCATACGCTCACTCGGCGAAAAGGGCGAAATCATCACCACCCCTTACAGCTATGTAGCAACTTCAAGTGCTATATTCTGGGAAGGATTTACACCGGTATTTGCTGATATCAATCCACATACCCTCGGATTGGACGCTGATCTGGTGGAAAAAAAAATAACCCCAAAAACCCGGGCCATTCTCGCCACCCACGTTTATGGAATTCCCGCATCGGTAGAGGCCCTGGAAAAACTCGGTCAAAAATACCAGTTATCGCTCATTTTTGATGCTGCCCATGCTTTTGGCGTGCGAAACCAAAATCGGAGCTTGTTGGATTTTGGGGATATTTCTGTTTTGAGCTTACACGCCACCAAAATATTTCACACCGCCAATGGAGGTCTTGTTGTTTGCAAAACAGCAGAAACCAAAAAGAAAATTGACAGCCTGAAAAATTTTGGCCACAACGGGCCCAACAATTTTGCCGGACCCGGAATCAATGGCAAAAATTCGGAACTCCATGCTGCTTTGGGATTGTGCAACCTCCCCTTTGCCGATGAACTGATCGCCCGACGACAACTGCAGTGGACGGCGTACAAAGTGATGTTGAGTAAGGTCTTTTCAGATGAGAATTTCATTTCCATCGGTGGACAAACAATCCACAACGGTGCATATTTCCCCCTATTAAATCTCCATTCCGGGACAAGCAACAGAATTATAAATCGCTGTGGCGAAGCCGGTATTGAAATCCGACGATATTTCTTTCCCAGCCTGAACCAGATTGATTACCTCAAGGGAGATTCGTGCCCGGTCTCAGAAGCCGTAGCCGAAAATGTTATATGCCTGCCCATGTATCACACCCTCACCACCGCTGATCAGGAGCACATTGTAAATATGGTGATCTCATGCCTGACTCATGATTGACGTGAAGGGCATTTCTGTTTTGGTTATCACCTACAACCACGAAAAGTTTATCGACGACTGTCTGGCGGGCATTGTCATGCAAAAGGGCATTGACCTGATGGAAATCATCGTGGCGGATGATTGTTCCACCGATGGCACAACAGAAATTCTACGTGCCTGGCAAGCCAAAGATCCGCGGATCCAATTGATCATCAACGAGAAAAATCTCGGCGTAGCAGAGAATTTCGTGAAAGGCTGGCGCGCCTGTCAACACAAATACGTCGCTTTTTGCGAGGGAGATGATTTCTGGATCGATCCGGATAAACTCAGGAAACAACTTTTTGAATTGGCGCAGGATTCAACCCTAAGTTTGGTTTACACCAACTACCACAAAATAAACGAAAAGGGAGAATTGGTTCAGAAATCGGTATTAAAAGATCAGCCACCCCGCTTCACACTCGAAGACCTGATCATGTCGCACGGTCCGAGCACCAATACCGCGATGCTGAAACGCGCAGTAATTCCTGAAAATTTACCCGCTTCTTTTTTCAGCGTTTTGAATCCTGATGATTTCATTTTCGGATATGCCCTGATGTTTGGAAATGGAAAATATTGTGATTTTGCCGGAAGTTGTTACCGCTTACACAGCGGCGGGATTTGGTCTTCACTTGAAAAACCAGAGCAGAAAATGATCCGGTTTACCACTCGACTTGCCATGTTGCGCGCGCTCAGGCCTCCGGATTGGCGAGCTTACACAGATCTAATGCTCCGTTTATTTCATACAGAAATGACGCGTGCATATGAATCCGACCGGGTGCTTTACGCAAAATATGCGGGGAAACTTTCCGCTTTCGCGAAATACAGAATCAGGTTTCGGTCCGGATTATGGCGGTTGCGAAGGTTCAGGAGATCATAAACGCTCGCAGCATGACCGGAATTGACATCCACAGAATCACTTGATAAAAGGCATGGTCGGTATTGCAAATCGGCTTTACACCTGTTTTTTATCCCATTCAAACTGCGGCAACAAATAACTCCGCGTGGTTCCCATCCAATCGCCGGGGCTGCGGGCAGCAGTAACGAAGGAAACTTTGAATAAATCTTCCAGACGAAGGATGGTGGTGTTTCTATCGGCCACGATGAGCAGGCTGAATTTATAACTGCCCTGATTAAAAAACCGGGGTGGTATCTGGCAGGAGAAAATAAGGTGGCCGGATGATAACTGATGATTTGAAGCCTCTTCAAACAGGGTACTGGATGCCGCTAAAAATACCCCATCCTCGCTGTGAATTTGCAGGGTGCAATCCAGGGTTCTGTCGGGATTGGTATGATTGAGTTCTATTTCAATTTTCAGCGGATCGGTGATTGAAAATGGTTCATCAATCGTTTTGTTTTCCGCGCGGATTTCTGCCCTGCGCAGAAATACTTCTTCCGATCCGGCAGGGGATTCTTCCCAGGTAATCAGACGGCTGTTGGCATCCTGATTATACCCCAGATACCGGGAAATGGCCTCATCCACATCACCGTCGAAAACCAAACGACCCTGATCGAAAACCACACACCGGGTACAAAGTGTTTTGATGGAAGCCATATTGTGGCTCACGAAAAGCACGGTTCGATTTCCTCCGGAGGACACCTCACGCATCCGCGCGATGGCTTTTTTCTGAAATTCAACATCGCCCACCGCCAGAACCTCATCGACTATCAGGATTTCGGGTTCGAGAAAAGCCGCCACTGAAAAACCCAGGCGCACTTTCATTCCACTCGAATATCTTTTAAGGGGTGTGTCGAGAAAGGTGCGGCAACCCGAAAAGTCCACAATTTCTTCAAACCGGTTTTCGATCTCCTCGCGCGACATGCCAAGGATCGCGCCGTTTAAAAAAATATTCTCCCGACCTGAGAGTTCCGGGTGCATGCCGGTGCCCACTTCGAGCAAACTGGCGATGCGCCCGCGAGCTTTTATGGTTCCTTCTGTGGGCTGGGTAACCCGTGAGAGCAATTTTAGCAAAGTGGATTTTCCGGCGCCGTTGCGACCGATGATTCCGAGCACTTCTCCTTTTTTTACCGAAAGGTCGACATCGTGCAAAGCCCAGATATAATCTTGTTGATCGGGCTTTTCGGCTGACGGTATCTCCTTTCCGTGAAAGCGGGACAAAAACTCCTGAACGTCGTGCGAGAGCGTGCCGCTGCCAATTTTCCCCAGCCTGTATTTTTTGCCGAGGTTTTCTATTTCGAGTACTATCTGTTCTCCGCCCATCAGATGGTATCAATAAAGTTTTTTTCGGTGCGGCTGAAAACCACCAGACCTGCAGCGACCAGAACTATTCCAAAGATGAGGCTGTAAGTCAGATAAGCGAATGAGAAAACACCTGAGCCAAGGAATGAAAACTTGATGGCCTCGAGCACAGAGGTCATGGGGTTCAAAAGCAAAACAGTGCGCAATTTGCCCTCAGCCAGACTCAGCGGATAGAGGATGGGCGAGAGATACATCAGGAGCTGTATGATCGTGTCGAGCAAAAATTTCAGATCGCGGTATTTGGTGGTGAGGGAAGTGACAATGAGACCCGCGCCCAAACCGAGCAGCGCGATGATGAGCAGATATAGAGGGAGGTAAATCAGGGTCGCCTTCAGCTCTATGCCGTATCCTGCGAAATAATAATATCCCCAGAAAAGGGCGAAAAGCAGGAATTGAATGCCGAGTTTCACTCCATTGGAAAATAGAACACTGAGTGGTATGACCAATCTTGGGAAATACACCTTTCCAAAAATATGTTGATTTTCGAGAAAGGTTTCCGAGGTTTTTTTCCAGCTGCTGGCAAAATATTCCCAAAAGGTGAGGCTTGTCAGATAAAACAGAATGGGCGGAATTCCATCCGTTGGCACTTTGACAATGCGGGCAAAAATGACATAAAATATGAAAACCCGCAGCAGGGGTTGGATAAAAAACCAGAGCGGACCGAGGACGGTTTGTTTGTAAAAAGTGACAAAATCTCTTTTCACGAAAAGCAGGAGCAAATCCTTGTACCTCCATACGTCGCGGAGGTTGGTTGAAATATTGATGCCTGCAGGCTCTATGACAAGATCCCAGGAATCATCTGATTCCGGCAGGTCAGTTTTCATTTATTTTGCTTTGAATCATTCGTTCCATAGCCATAACCGTAGCCATAGCCGTAATCGTAACCATAGGCGTAACGATAGCCGTATTTGTTGTAATAATATCGCCAGCGCTTGGCCTTGACATTGTTCATGATCAACGCAACATCCGATAAGCGGTTGGTCTGTACAAGCTCTTCCAAAAATTTCACACCGCTTCGGGTCGCTTTATCGGTATTCATCACAAAAAGGCCAACATCCACCAGTCTCATCAAAACCATGGAATCGGAAATCAACATAATCGGAGGCGTATCGACAATTACTACATCATAAGTGGCTTTCAGCTGTTGCAGCAATATTTCGACCTTCGGGCTGAGTATGAGTTCCGAGGCATTGGGCGGTACTGGTCCCGCGGTGATGACACCAAAATTTTCAAATCCGGAGGTTTGCACCACATCTTCCAGTGAATCTCTTCCGATGATAAAGGTGGAAAGACCTTTTTCATTATTCAATTTTAATGCCTGATGCACTTTGGGTTTGTGCATATCGAAATCGAGCAACAATACCCTTTTATGACCGCTTGCGATCATCGCTGAGATATTTACCGAACAAAATGTTTTGCCCTCACCCGGATGCAGAGAAGTGACCAACAGCAGTTTATTTTCTACTCCTTTCCCAAAATACTGAAGATTTGTCCGGAGACTTCTGAAGGCTTCAGCAACATTTGACCTGGAATTGGCCATCACCACAAGCCGCTCTTCACCTTTTCCGTCAAATCGGGGTATACCGCCAATTACCGGAAGGGAAGTGAGTTGTTTTAACTCGCGGGTATTTTGTATCCGATCGAAAAATGCCGTGCGGATGAAAGCCACAACCAGGGCCAGTATAAATCCGATAGCGAGGAAATAATAAACCACCTGCGATTTATTGGGTCCAACAACACCCACGTTTCGGGCTACTTCAATCACGCTCACCTGCGGAACAATTGCGGCTTTGGCGATGACAGTATTTGCCTTTTTTTCCAACAGGTAAACGTACATTTCTTCATTTACATTCAGTATGCGCTGAATATTGAGAATGGCCCTCTCCGACTCAGGAAGTTGTCGCAGTTTCGTTTCATAATAGCGGATTTCTCTGTTGCTGTCGTCGATTTTATCTGTTATTGCCTTTCGGAGATTGTTGATGTAGGTCAGAATGTTTGCCCGCATTGTTTGAATCGTGAGCGAAGAACGCGCAGCCATTGGACTTACATCTTTGATATCATATGCCGACTGGGTGCGCTGCACTTCCATATTATACAATTCAGTCAGGGCAGAACGCAGGAAATCATCGTCGATAATGTAGAGTGAAGGTGGTAAAAGCCGTTCATCATCTTTGGTTAACAGATATTCCTCCAGCGATTTTAGAGACTCCAGACTGAGCATCAACATGCGTTTATCCGATTCAAATTCCAGGAGTTTGGCAAAAAATTCAGACTGTTCTCTGGAGAGATCTAGGATGTCTTTCTGGGCTTTATACGTTTCGAGATTGGTCTCTATAGAATCCAAAATTCCGGTAACCCCGGACAATTGCCTGTCGATATAGTCAAGCGTATTTTCATTTAATTCGATCTGCGACTGAATCGAATAATCAATATAAGTGTTCGTAAGGGTATCGAGAAACATTTTGGCTTTGATGGCCAATTCGTCAGTAACAGCAATTTCGATGATGCTGGTTTTCTCTTCATTGTATATTTTGAGTGCTGATTTGTATTTCTCTATGAGATACAGCCGGCTGTTCACCACAAACCGGTAGTTGTTTTCCATCAGTCGACGGAATGTTTCATTATTCAAATATTTATTGCGCTCTACGCGAAGTAAATATTCGTTTTCAATGATGTCCTCATCGAAACGATGTGTACGCTCTACAGTCGTATTGCCGTATGGAAATGTAAGTACAAACTCCTCCATGTTCAGTATGCGCATATCGCAGGGCGTTCCATATAGCAATTGCCCATCCGTATCGTAGAGTTTGATATCTACAGTGAATGCATCGACAAAGGGAATTTCTGTGGTCTTGACCCGACCTACGATGTAATACGACACCTGAAAATTTAGCTTGTCGAGGGTTCTGGAGACCAAATCGTGGGATTTGAGAATCCTGATCTGATTGGTTAATTCGTTAAAATTCTTTCCGAATCCGGTTAATCCCTGATAAATCTGGTTTTGGTATTCGTAACCCGATCCGGAACCGGAATTGAGCAAAATCTCTGTCCGCGCTCCATATTGGTCCGGAAGTCGATGTGTAAACAGATAGGCGAGTAATCCCGCCAGCAAAGGAAAAATGAGAATAATGAGCCAGTTCCGAGATACAAATTTCCAGACGACAAGAATGTCTTCGGTATCTATGATGTTGCTCTTCTTTTCAGCCATACAAGCTCAAAGTAAAAGCACAAAGGTAAAATTTCGCGGATGTTAGCGGCTATTACTTTACCATGGGGTTCCGCTTCCGCAAAAAAATGGCAGATAAAACTTTTCAGGAAATGGAATTGCGCACGCGCAAAGAGTAATTTCTCAGAGCCCTGTTGAGGTCGATGCCGTCTTTTTCCATCTGACGGCGAATTTCGGCCGCAGCCAAAATATGCGTAAGCTGCTCACCTTCGTCGTCACCTTCTATTTCTATTGCAGGTTGCTCTTCATTGAGAATGGCAATCTCTGCTGCTTTTAACTCTTCAATACTGTATTTTGACGCGACGCTTTTGATTACGGGAATTTTCATCTTAATTGAGTCGTTCGAGCATTTTGATCACATTCTCTTCTTTACTGGTCGCACTGCCTTCCACCATTTTACCATTTCTGAAAATGGCAAAATAAGGTAAGTTGTCAACTCCGGCAGACTTTCGGGCTACCTCATTGGTTTCAGCATCCACCTCGAGAAACGTGATTTGATTAAATCTTTCATCATCTGAAAGACGGCGATATTTTGGAGAAATCAATTTGCAGGAACCACACCATTCGGCGAAGTATTTGACCACCACTTTTTCGTTTGATTCAAGTTTTGAATTCCATTCTTTATCGGACACCAATTCTACGGCCATTGTCTTTGTAATTTAGGTGCAAAAGTACCGCCCTCCATGGGATATATTCCTTTTTTCAAATAGCTATTCTCTATGGGTTAATTGTCCTTGTATCATTCCGAGTCTTCAAAATTTAAAACATACAAAAAGGAATGACAGTTATATTCAGAGGGTTTTAATTGAGTTTGAAAAACATTGTTAATCGAAGATCCTTAAATGGTCGACGGGATCACTCGTTCCGCTCGGGATGACGCTTACAACGAGGGGTTTAGTGGTGGAGGGAGGGAGGTTCGGCTTCGCCGCACTTCCCTCGTTCAACCAACATACATAAAAAATGTGAATGCATCATCCCGAAGCGCCCGCCTGTCGGCAGGCAGGCGATCTGAACGGTGGAAAAGCACGGAGTGCTTCACTATGCTTAACCCAATGCGAAGCGTTGGGTTGCTAACCGCACCTATAAATATCCGCACGGAGTGCGGCACATTGATGTGGAGAGTTTATTCAGCCTTCCAGGCTGTGTGTGCATTACCCATGCATCGCCCTATACGCAGGCGTATAGGGTTATGCATAGTTGGCGCTCCGCGCCGGTATGACACGAGTTCTATCGATATGCTTGCGAATTGCTCACCGACCGATGGGTGGTAATTCAGTTTTGGCCCTGTTCCAGTATACATCCATTTCGTCCAGCGACATATTACCAAGGTTCTTCCCGTCTTTCAAAGATTCTCTTTCGAGAAATTGAAACCGCCTGATGAATTTTCGGTTGGTGCGCTCGAGGGCATCATCGGGATTGATGTTTAAAAACCGCGCATAATTGATCAACGAAAACAACACATCTCCAAATTCTTCCTCAATTTTGTCAGATCCATTGTCCACTTCTGTTTTCAGTTCAGCTATTTCTTCCTGCACTTTTGCCCATACCTGTCCGGCATGGTCCCAGTCGAATCCCACGCCGCGGGCCTTGTCCTGAATCCGGCTCGCTTTCACCAGGGAAGGAAGGGATTTTGGGACACCTTCCAGCACAGATTTATTCCCCTCCTTTAATTTCAGTTTTTCCCAATTGGCTTTTACCTCTTCTTCTCCTGACACAACCACATCTCCATAAATATGGGGATGCCGGCTGATGAGTTTTTCACAAACACTGTTGAGTACATCTGCTATGTCGAACGTTCCTGATTCACTGCCAATTTTGCTGTAGAATACAAGATGAAGCATGATATCACCGATTTCTTTTTTGATTTCATTGAGGTCTCCATCGATGATCGCATCTGAGAGTTCGTAGGTTTCTTCAATGGTGAGGTGGCGCAATGACTCCATGGTCTGCTTCATATCCCAGGGGCATTTGGC
>JBGTLS010000548.1:0-1936 GCA_041744015.1 Cryomorpha sp.
TCGCTTCCATGTCTTGTATCTTTCGAAGGTATTGAGGCAGTTTATGAACCCAAACTTGAGGAGATTGAATTCGAAAAACTCAAAAAGTCAGGGGAAGTTATTCGGAAAGCCATTAATTCTGTGGAATAACGGCGACAGGTGATTGGTTTCAAAGCTTAAATCATTCACTTTATCACATGGTGGAATGGTTTTTCCATAGTTAAGGCTCAGTCCGAACATCACCTTTTTTCAGAATAATTAATATGCTATCCATGAAAATTACCGGAATTAGTCAAAATAAAATTTTCTTAGGCTTCATTCATTTATGCTTTGGTTTGTGTTCCATAAGTTTAATGTCTTGCAATTCAAACGACTCTGGGATTGAAACACCGACGGAAAATGCGACTGAAACAAAAACGGAAGAAATAGCAGGTAACCTCAATCACCCCTGGGGTTTAACTTTTTTACCCGATGAAAGCATGCTCGTAACTGAGCGCGGAGGAAATCTCAGAAGGGTTGATACAGCGAGAGTTTTGAGCGATCCGATAGGCGGATTGCCAGATATTTCGGTTGGAGGACAAGGTGGTTTGCTTGATGTAGCCCTGCATCCACAATTTGGGGAAAACAATTTGGTGTACCTCACATATACTGAACCAGGTGAAGGAGGTACATCCACGGCACTCGGAAGAGGTACACTAAGTGGGAACCAACTGAATGATTTTGAGGTGCTTTTCAGTCAGGAAAACAGGGTGTCCAATACGACACATTTTGGAGGTCGAATCATTTTTTCAGGTGATCATCTCTTTGTTACTTTAGGCGATCGCAATGTCCCGGAAGAAGCGCAAAACAATTCCAATCATCAGGGAACCATTATTCGATTGCATCACGACGGATCTGTGCCGTCCGACAATCCATTTGTGAACGAAGATTCCGCAAAACCGGAGATTTGGTCTTTCGGTCACAGAAATGTTCAAAGCGCGGCAATTGATCCGAGAAGCGGGATATTCTGGACTGTTGAGATGGGACCCAAGGATGGCGATGAACTGAATGAAGTTATTGCCGGTGAAAACTACGGATGGCCCCTTGTGTCATGGGGTTCTCAGTACAGCGGTGAACCCATTCCCGATCCGCCGACCCAACCACAATTCAAAGATGCGGTGATTCAATGGACACCCGTGATTTCTCCGTCTGGAACAGTGTTTTATACTGGCACCATGTTTCCGGAATGGATCGATCACTTGCTTATAGGAGGCCTTTCGTCAAAAGGAATTGTAGTCGTGGAAGTCAACGGCAGCGAGGCATCGGAAGTTGGCAGGATGGATTTGGACCAAAGGATTCGCAATGTAAAACAAGGTCCGGATGGTTCGGTTTATGTGCTCACCGATCAGCCTGATGGGAAAATATTGCGCATTTATAAGTCGGAAATTTAATCTCCTTAAACTAAATTCATGTCTGATTCTAAAAAGAATACCGGAAAGGTTTCATCAAATGAAGCTGACCAAAAACAAAGTCAATTGGATCAATATACCTCCAATCACGACGGAACGTATCTAACCACCAATCCCGGATTGCGCATCAATCATACCGATGATTCTCTTAAGGCGGGTCAGCGTGGTCCAACCCTGATGGAAGATTTTCACTTACGTGAAAAAATGACCCACTTTGACCATGAACGCATTCCGGAAAGAGTGGTGCATGCAAGGGGTTCCGCTGCTCATGGATATTTTCAGGTTTACAAACCAATTCCGGATTTGTGTAAAGCGGGATTGTTTCAGGACCCTTCTAAAAAGACACCCGTATTTGTGAGATTTTCTACAGTAGCCGGTTTTCGCGGATCTCCGGACAATGTGCGGGATGTCCGTGGTTTTTCTGTAAAATTTTATACGGAAGAAGGCAATTGGGATTTCGTTGGAAATAACATGCCGGTATTTTTTATTCAGGACGCTATTAAGTTTCC
>JBGTLS010000549.1:0-7461 GCA_041744015.1 Cryomorpha sp.
TCAGTGGCGAGATCATAATTTAATTTTCTGCACAATTTATCGTGATTCCTGAGTCGATTACGTATTTCATCCTCTTCAACAGAAAGTTCTGTCAGGATACGCGGAATTTGTTTTCTTTTAATCTGAGCGCCCCTGTGAAAAACAATTCGTTCTTCTGCCGTCAACGATTCATTTTGAATATTTTTGAGCGTTTGTATTTCGACCAGTATCGCATCGTGCGATTTGATGATGTCCGAAAGATCTTCAGGGTATGTAGATAAACAGGTATCCCTGTAATTCAAATCAGATGGGCCTTCAATTATTTCATCCACCGATTGGAAATTCAAGAAAGTCGGACGGTTCAAAAAGGCTCCACGATATTTGGGATCCAAAAAATATTGACCGTAAAATTTGCGGTTCATCAGATCAATTGCGTCCTGACCAGGGACTATCTCCGTTTTTACTTCAGCAGTCGCCACGAGCTGTGCCGTCAACTCCAACCTTAGTTTCCCTGTATCCTGAAATAATTCCCATGCACTCTGCTCGTTGATTTTAGATTTAACATATACCAATTTCATGTTTTCTTCCCGGTCAAAATCGTTGGGATGGGTGGCCCACATTTTTGGTGGAGTTAAGTCATTCGAATTAAATAAGCGCAAATCCGGTCTGCACATTTCTTCTTTTGGAGATTCACCAAAAGTGTCATCGTTTAGTATCCACTTCATTTTTTTAATGTAATTCGTTTGAAGTGCATATATATCTTCAGGTGCCTTGGCTTCAGAGATGAGCTGATTGGTGAAATCCAAAGCGGCCTGATATCCGGCTTCCCCAGCCTGCAATTTATGTAAAGCGTTTACCAGGGCATCACTACCAGTGAGTGAAACGGCCACCAGGTCGGCGTGAAATTCCATCTCTCTCGACAAGGCCCTTTCCGCAATGGCCACTACACTAAACAGTGTTTCAATCAGGCTCCGAATGCCCCAAACCAATATTGAGAGTAACCAACCCACCCATGCAATTCTTATGTCTATTCTGGAAAGGCCGGCAAGAAAAGTATCAAGGGCGTCCCTTTTAGCCACCACCCTCGCTGCAATTTGCTGAGCTACATAGACGTATCTTCCCAATAACATAGACCTTTGAGCAAAATGGCCAAATTCATGTGCGAGGACAGATTTGAACTCTGAAATGTTGAGAATGTTGATCAGTCCCAACCCGATTTCCAAATTTTTGCGGGAGGGAAAAAATAAGTTGAAAATGCTCAGATCATAAAATACACATGCATTTACATAATGACTCAGGTATACTTTATGAGGTTTCGGTGCCTGGGCTTCTTCCGCCAATCTATGAAGAAAGTCAAAGAGAAGCGGTTGTTCATCCGGAGTGATTTCTTTCGCATTTCTATCGGTTGGTTTCTTAATGATGTAGAGCGACTTCAGCATAAAGAAGCATAAGAAGGCCAGACAAACAGCTGTTATAAACTTCACGACTCCTCCTTTGGCTCCGTTGAATGTGGCTTCGAATAAATCCCAGGATAGTTTGCCAAACCAAACCATAAGCGTGGTATAAAGGATTACAAACAGTAAAAGTCCGCCAATAGCAAGCAGTAATTTTACTTTAAATTGTTTACCAGGTCGTGTCAGATGCTCAGGGGCTTCCACCTCACGAGCTGTGTATAAACTTTCTTTCATCATCCGTTATTTATTGGCGATGAATATATTCCCTTTGATTCTCATATCAAAATTTTGAATTCATTTTTGCTAAAATAGGTTAATACTAACAAGGGGAGTTGGAAGAATATCTTAGCTAAAGTCTGAAAATCATGGTAATTACAAGGAATCTTTTTATCTGGCTGATTCACCTTTGCAGTGAACATAAAACAAATGAATACCAGGTTAGACCTTATTAAGGAAAGGTTCAGATTGTCCGAAATTAGGTAATCCACCAGTGGAACAAGTATCCGTTACACTTGAGAATTAGCAAAATCAAGTACGGCATTCAGCAGTTTTTAACATATGTAAAGAACCAATTGTGTTCGGCGATGGAAATTTGCCTCATGAATTACACCCCAATTGAACAAGCTGGAAAAGTGTCTTTCTCATTTCCTTGAATATGGTGGGCATAGAAAAAAATAAAAATTATATAAAAATGAATTTCAAATTAACCTTCATCATCATAGCGCTGATTGCAATTCACAATCAGGTACTGGGACAAGAAATGAAAAACAATTTAAGCCTTCGTTTGGGTGCAGGACACATTGCCAGACAAGACCTGGTATTTTCCCCATTTATACACAAGGACTTTACGCCATTAAATGTCGGTTTGGAATATACCCGAAATGCCCATTTCCACCAAAGAATTCAACTCAGATTTGCTTCTTTCGATCCCATGCTGACAAATTCGTTTAAATACACTGAAAATGGAGAAACTGAAGTAGCCTCACCGCACTTTTTCTCTTTGGTGGATTTGGATTACGCATTTGGCAAAGAAATCCCGATTACAGAAAAGTCAAGTCTGACGGTAGGGACCCTGCTTGTTACAGACGTTCAGGTATTGAATTATGCGTATGGCAGGATAGGTAGTTTTGGTTATTACGCCAATTTCGGATTGGGTGTATTCCTTGCAAAAGAATATGACCTCAGTGAAAAAAGCGGCGTTTCAGTGCGCCTGGCTCTCCCGATCATTCATTGGCTTTCGCGCTCTCCATATTTGGTTAATGATGATCAGTTTATTGAAAATATCAGCTCCCACGCCAATACGAAAACATTTTTGGCATTTGTCGAAGACGGGAAATTTGCCACCTTAAACACATTGCAAACTTTTGATTTAGAAGCGCAATACACCCATCGACTCAATAAAAGATGGGATATTGGTGTGGGTTATTTTTTCGAGTTTATACATTCCAAAGAGCCCCGCAGTCTGATTTCTTACCGCAACTCAATTTTTGCATCTGCTAACCTTAAATTTTAAAACAATGAACACCAATTTGATCAATC
The DNA here is from genome assembly GCA_041744015.1 of Cryomorpha sp. GTDB lineage: Bacteria > Bacteroidota > Bacteroidia > Flavobacteriales_D > Cryomorphaceae > JBBQZU01. The sequence goes on from JBGTLS010000549.1 coordinate 2,973, forward strand.
GAATATTCATGGCAATTGCCCTTATTTTCCCCTCCTGTGAGAAAATGTTTATTGAGCCACCGGCCAATAACCCCGAAGCAGTATTTGAGCACTTGTGGCAGACATTCCAAGAGGAGTATGCGCCATTGGAGGAACGGAATATTGACTGGTATGAGGTCTATGATACTTACAGGCCAATGATTGGTCATAACACAGACAATGATGAATTATTTCATACCATTTCTCAAATGTTAAGATTGTTGGACGACGGGCATGTCACGCTCACCGCACCGGGAAAGGAAATATTTAACGCCAACAAAGTGAGAAGGGAATTAATTGATGACCAATTATTCAATACACAAGTTGTAAAGGCTTATTTGGAATCTGATTTCAGAATAGGATCTGAAGAGAGTTTCATTTATGGAAAAATTAAAAATGAAAATGTTGGATATATATTCTTTGATCATGTTGGAGACAATTTTTTTGTCCTGAATGACTTCTTAAAAAAATACGAACATTCGAATGGGTTTATCATTGACCTCCGGCACAACCAGGGAGGAGATTTCACTTATTGTTTTTCAGAAATTGGAAGACTCACGGATCAAAGACGCTATGTTTTTAAAAGTAAAACCAAAAACGGAAAAGGGCCGGATGACTATACGGACTGGACCGAATGGTATATTGAACCTGAAGGAAATTTTATCGACAAACCCATTGTTGTTTTGACCGACAGGTATACCATCAGCGCAGGAGAGAGGTCGGTCATGGCATTGATGACATTACCCAATGTCACGATTGTAGGCGATACGACGAGTGGGGCGCACGGAACAATGATTGGGAGGGAACTGGCAAACGGATGGTTTTATTCGCTTGTCCCACAAAAAGTGGAAATGTACGACGGACATTCATATGAAGGTATTGGTTTGGCCCCTGACATTTATCTTAAGAATGCAACCTCTGAAATAAACCAGGGGATAGATAAAACCCTGCAATATGCCATTGAAGAACTCAGATAATGACAACCTTTCTTAGAAAATGCAACGCTTAAAAATAAAAAAAAACAACCATGAAAATCAACTACCCACATGCCATTGAAAACTGTACAGGTGAAAAAATAATTTTTCACAGCGTACAAAAAGATCCGGACGGAGACCGGGTTATCGTAGAAAACTTTGTTACCCCGGGTCACGGTCCTTTAATGCATACACATTTCCTGCAGGATGAAGAGTTGACCGTTGTAACAGGAAAACTCGCATATGAAATACCGGGACAAAAGATACAATACGCAGGCGAAGGTGAAACCGTTCTGTTCAGGCGGGGAGTGCCTCATCGCTTTTGGAATGCAGGACAGGAAATTCTCAGTTGCACAGGTTGGATAAAACCGGCAAATACCATTGTGTTTTATCTTTCAGCAGTTTACGCAGCACAAAACAAATCCGGAAAAGCGCAGCCGGAAACATTTGACAGCGCCTACCTATTAACACGGTATGCGACCGAATACGAAATCGTGGGAATTCCCAAATTCGTACGGAAAACAATTATCCCGATAACCTATATGATCGGACGTGTTTTGGGGAAATACAAACATTTCAGGGATGCACCGGAACCAATTAAGAAATAAAATTACTTTCCGTCATTATGGCTTTGTTAAGAACGGGGGCGTAACAAATTTGTAATGACTATTTTAAGTCTGATCAAAAAATAATTTCCAGATAAAATGGAATAAGGAAAGCTGCATTCGTGCAGCTTTTTTTTCTTTTTGATTTCTGGAATGGAAAAACCACCTTTATGAATCGATTGGACTTTTTGCATTTAAAAAACACTTCTTTTCATTAAGGATTCTAATTTTTCACCAACACCTACACATGATTGCGGTAGTCCCTTATGCCCATGACTTTCGCTACTTTTGTATTTCAGTGGTGCAAGCATGAAGTATCGGGTCCTGATATACGAAGACAATGACCGGCTCAGAGAGAGTCTCGGGAGTATGCTCGATTTCACGGAAAACTTCGAAGTGGTTGGTTCCTTTCCAAATTGTCAAAAAGTGGAAGAACAAGTGAAAGCGTTCCTTCCCGATATTATCCTGATGGATATAGACATGCCTGGTATCAACGGTATTCAGGCTGTAAAGCAGATCCGGAATTTCAATAAACAGGTGCAGATATTAATGATCACCATATTTGATGACAGTTCCCATGTGTTTGATGCCATTTACGAGGGTGCCAATGGGTATTTGCTCAAAAAGAACATTTCCACAAGATTGGTCCTTTCTATGGAAGAATGTCTGGCTGGCGGGGCGCCCATGAGTCCGTCGATAGCCCGGATGGTGGTGGCAAAACTGCAAAACCCCCAACAGTCCAAAACGGATTACGCCCTCACAGAAAGGGAAACCGCCACCCTGCGTTCCCTCGCTCAGGGCAACAGTTTTAAGATGATCTCAAATGAATTGGGCATCAGCATCGACACCGTGCGCACCCATATCAAGCGCATTTACGAAAAACTGTATGTGCATTCACAGACAGAAGCCGTGATCAAAGCCATCCGGGAGAATTTAGTCTGAGCGCTACAGTAATCTCGCCATCACATCATTAGGGTATTGTAAGAGAAGTAGAGGGGTTGCAGTTTTGTCATGGAATTCGGCCCTTGGATGATATCCGTTTTCATTCATCTAAGACCTTCCAAACTGCAATGATCTCTTTTCTTCCTAAAAACGAATGCTTTATGATGCACTTCTATAAAATTAAACTGAGCGCTTTACTCTTGGTTACCTTCATCGGTAGCTGCCTTGCACCATCTGGAGCATTTGCCCAGTGGGCTTTTGACCCTGCCAATCCGGGAGTGCTTTGCAACGCTCCCAACCTGCAGCGCTTTGCATCGGTTTTTACCATTTCGAACAACCGCTACATGTCGCTTTGGCAAGACAACCGAAACGGGCAGATCCAATTGTACCGGCAGATTCTTGACCTGGAAGGCAACGCACTTCTTGCTGAGAACGGAGAACCAGTTTCAGGCCTCATGGATTTTTTTATCAATGTCTCGGCAATTCGCGACAGCGATGGGAATATCGCAGTAGTGTGGGGTGAAGTCATCAATAATCCTGTAAGCTACCGGATCAAAGCCCTGATGTTTAATGCCGATGGTGAGCAGATATGGGAAGTACCTAAAGTGCTTGCAGAAAATGATTTTGTAGGCCCCGATTACATAGGCCCCATCACGCTTTTTCTGATGTACACTGACAGCGACGGATTTGGATTGGTATTTCACCACACTCCTTTCAGTGGCAATGTAATGAACCACATCCGGTTTACCGCCGATGAAAATGAAGTGCCACCCTTAAATGGCACCCAATTCTTTAATGAGTTTTTTATGGGATCATTCCGTGTGGCAAGCGACCATGCAGGCGGAGCCTATGTACTTTACAGCGGAGGAAACGGCCTGGGCGCTTCGGCCAATCTCATGCGCATCAATCAAAGTGGTGAGGTTGTTTGGCCTGCCTTCAACGTGCTGGAAGGTACGGGGGGACTTGGGTATAATTTCACCATGTTATCAGATCCGCACGGGGTTGCCGTAATGTGGGAAGAAGCTGTAAGCGGCAATGGGGTAGATTTCCGGATGCGCCGTTATAGCGCTTCGGGCAACCAACTGTGGAATGGAAATACGGTAGAAGTAAGCAACAGCCCCGGGTCACCGGCCCACTTCCGCTGGGCGCGAAGAGATAATTATTATCAGTTTGCATGGACTGACAATCCGGTGCCAAATGTTTCTCAAAGTTTTGCGCATATACACCGTATCGATACCCTTGGCAACAACATATGGCCCGCCGGCGGAATTCAAAGGTCGCAACTTTGGAACTATGAAGTAACCTCCAGCTTCCTCTTCGATACCGAAGACCGGATGTTGCTGCTCTACAACGGAATAGACGGAATACTCCTGGACCGCATTCTTCCCGATGGTTCGGTTGATCCTGCGGTGGATAACGTACTTGTAGCCAACACAGATGTTTCCTGGGGCTCGGGAGGACAGAAATCTTTTGCCCTGCAAGGAGATAACGTTCTGATAGCGTGGACAAATTATTTTAGCTCATTCTCTGATAGCAACCTTCATATTTCTGCATCTGCATCTACTCTTGGCACGGCTTCATTTGAAGGGAATGTTTCAGGATTAATAATTTATCCCAACCCTGTGAAGGGGAATTCACTTAGACTGAGCGCGAAAAAAGAAGGTGTTATCTCGGATATTTCGGGCAGGATCATTTCCACATTCCCCCTTTCGGAACTGATTGATGTCGATCATCTTGCATCGGGTATCTATCTCCTGCAACCTGTGGGAGAAAACGCCCTGAGATTTGTAAAGGAATAGGGTTTCATTCGTGGCAGCTCTTTTTAGCCACTAATTACACGAACCGGAGCGCAGCGGAGCTCATCGACCAACGGGAGAAACTGAACACAAAGGGTTCTTGGTTTTGATGGAGCACTGTCTTAAGATGAAGTAAAGACGTGCTAGAGGATAC
>JBGTLS010000550.1:0-3879 GCA_041744015.1 Cryomorpha sp.
CATCTTCCACCATCCCTTTGCTGTGCATCTGGATGACGGCGAAATCTTTGTATATATCGATTACCAGACCGGGCAATCCGTCTCCCTCACCGTGTATGAGCCGGTACCCATTGGTATCCGGATTGTCGATGAGGCCGATCGCTTTTCGAAGGGCAAGAGCATTTTGCAATCGTTTGGTGTAAAAATCAACGTTGATTTCAACCTGATCAAAACTCAAAACCCTTACAGCAATACTTCCCGATCCAAAGTGACCTGTGGCGCGAATTATTCCTCTCTCGTCGGCTACATGTACAGTCTGACCTTCTTCAAATTGCTGCAAATCAACGGACAAGGCTCCTGAAAAGATCCAGGGATGGCGGCGTTCGATGCTTTGGAGTTTGCGCGGTTTAAGTTTGATGATGGGATAGGTCATAGAGACTATTAATATGGAGCGCAAAAATAGGAATTGTCGAACTATAATGGTTCTTCCTGGTATTCAGAGGTATTATTGCTTTTTCGGAAAGATCAGTTCCAGATCATTGGTTGGGTGCAAGACGAGATGGCCTTCATCAATCATCCAGCACAACACCGCCATCACTTCTTTCTGGTTGTGTTGTTTCAATACGCTGAAATTTCTCAGGTTCACCCGGTTTTCACGCAATTCCTCGCCGATTTCAGCTTTTAACATTTGAAACTTTTCCGGGGGGATGTCTCTTTTCTGTTTTTGCGATAAGCAGACATCACACAGGCCACATTGTTTGGCGGTCGAATCGCCAAAGTACGAGACAAGTTGAACGCTTCTGCAAATTAGGCCATTCTGCACATATCCCACCATGCTTTCCATTTTTGAGATGAGACGGTGCATGTGGTTTTTCATGTATTCCTTATCGAAAACCAGTTCTTCGGGTTTTACCCGGTGCGCCGAAAAAGTTATAAACGGCAATTCGGTTTGTTCCTGATATTGCAATACGCGCAATTCATGAAGGTGTCGGAGTTGTTCGCGTACCTTGGCTGTACCCATTTTTAACCTTCCTGAAAGAATACCTTCATCGATACGGACGGCTTGTTCGAAAAGTCCTTCGTAGGATCGAAGCAACAACTGCAACAAAGGTTCAAACCCCGGATTTCCCACTTCGAAACTGTATAAATCCTTGGGAAGCATAGCCAGTTTCACGCGCGATGGTGAAAAGATGGCATCGCTGAGCGCAATGTAACCGGAGTGTTCGAGAATTTTTAATGCGTTGAGGGTGCGAAGGGGTTTGAGATTGAATTTCTTGCAAAACTCACTCAGGTCAAATGCGATGGGTTCGGCCTGAAGGCTGCCCAAAGCCAGCTGAAAATAATTAGATAAGGCCCGGTAAACCGTTTTTACCTCGTTGCGATCGGGTACCTGATTGGTAACTCTGTCCACGAGCGTTTCACAATCGTTCGAGTTGATCAGCGCCACGGCGTAGGCCTTTTTTTCATCCCTCCCGGCCCGGCCTGCTTCCTGAAAATAAGCTTCAATGCTCTGAGGCAAATCCAGGTGAATTACGAACCGTACATCCGGCTTGTCAATTCCCATTCCGAAGGCATTCGTGGCAACTACCACTTTGGCCTTGTTTTGTATCCACATGTGCTGGGTTTCCTGACGGTCTTTGTTCGTCATTCCGGCGTTGTAGGGCAAGGCTGAGATACCATTCGCCCGAAGGAGATGGGCTTGCCGGACCGTTTCGCGGCGGCTGCCGACATAAACTATTCCCGAACCGCCAAATTTCCGGGCAATGTTCACCATACGGGCCAGCTTCTGTTGTTCATGTTGCACGACGTAAATCACATTTTCACGCACAAAACTTTTGGTGAAAATCGCAGGGCCCCGCAGTTTTAATTGGATGGCGATATCGTCCACCACTTCACGGGTCGCCGTGGCAGTGAGGGCAATCATCGGCACACCGGGTATTTGATCTCTGATTTCGGCTATTTCGCGATAAGCGGGACGAAAATCATAACCCCACTGACTGATACAATGCGCTTCATCAACTGCGATCAGCGAGACTTTCATGCGCGACAGTCGCGCTTTAAAAATGTCCGTTTTCAATCTTTCCGGAGAGAGGTAAAGAAATTTCACATCACCATAAACCGCATTATCCAGCGCGATATCGAGTTCCCGCGGGTTCATCGCGCTGTTTACGGCGATGGCTTTGATTCCTTGTTTCTTCAGGTTTTCCACCTGATCGCGCATGAGAGCAATTAAAGGTGATATGACGATGGTCAATCCCGGCAAATACATGCCTGGCACCTGAAAGCAGATACTTTTGCCACCTCCTGTGGGCAGGAGGGCAATGGTATCTTTTTTTTGAATGACCGACTCAATGATTTGATCCTGCAGCGGCCTGAAAGCCTGATGTCCCCAATATTTTTTAAGAATTTCTACGACAGTCGTCTCCATGAAGGCACCACACTTTGAAAAAGCAAATTAACGATAAATTGTGCAGGGCTTTGAGATGCTTTTTGCTTCAAGTATTTTGAGGTAATCTTATAGTTCTCACGCGTTAAGGTGGTGATTTTTCACTTAGTGTCTTTGCTACATTAACTTGAGAGTTAATCATTTGTCTGTTGACAGCATGGTTGTTTTTGTTAATTTTGCCGCTCAACCTAACACCGGAAATGATCGACACACAAACCATCCATATACAGAGAACAACGAGTAGTCGGTTGAAGGCTACCAATTTCGAAGATTTAAAATTCGGAAGAGAATTTTCAGACCATATGTTTTCGATGGAATACCGGGACGGAAGCTGGCAAACTCCGCGTATTTTACCCTATGGGCCTGTGATGATGAGCCCTGCAACTTCTGTAATTCATTATGGACAGAGCATTTTTGAAGGAATGAAAGCTTTCAAAAACAAAGATGGAAAATACGGTCTGTTCCGCCCGGAGAGCAATATCAAACGCTTGAACATATCAGCAGAACGCATGTGCATGCCGGTGATCCCGGCAGATGTCTTCATGGATGGGCTTACTGAATTGATTCGGATGGACAATGAATGGATTCCGACGGGTGATTTGTCTTCCTTATATATTCGCCCTTTTATGTACGCCATCGACGAGTTTATTGGCGTGAAAGCCAGTGAATCTTATCGGTTTATGATTATAACCTCTCCGGTTAACGCATATTACCCAAAACCTGTTCGGGTGAAAATTGAGCGTTATTACACCCGCGCTGCGATGGGCGGTACTGGTTTTGCAAAAGCCGCCGGAAATTATGCCGGGGCGATGTATCCGGCCCGATTGGGCAATCAGCAGGGTTTTGATCAATTGTTGTGGACGGATGCCAAAGAACACTTGTACATCGAAGAAAGCGGCACCATGAATGTCATGTTCCTCATCAATGGAACGCTCATTACACCGGCGCTTAGCGAGACTATTCTCGATGGAATTACGCGTCGCAGTGTCCTGCAAATGGCCAAAGACTGGAATATTCCGGTGGAGGAGAGAAAGGTTTCTGTTGAAGAAGTGATAACTGCCATGCGCAACAAAACCCTTGAAGAAGGTTTCGGATGTGGCACTGCTGCGACCATTGCCCATATCGATGTGATAGCCGATGGCGATGAAGTTTATCAGTTACCGCCCGTAGAAGGGCGAACCTTCTCAAACAGATTGATCAAATATTTTACGGATTTGAAAAAATTCAAAGTGGAAGACGTCCACGGTTGGATGAAGGAAATTCAATAACAAATCCAATTCTCAATAAAAGACCGCCAATGAGCGGTCTTTTTTATATCGGAATGACAAAGCTCCGTGTCTTGTCATTACTCCCTTCGGTCGTGAAACCGCTTCGCTCAGTTCAGAGCGGAGCTTTTGCGCAGCGAAGAATCTTCAAATTTGAATGGACAGATTACTCCCTGCGGTCGTGAAAAC
>JBGTLS010000551.1:0-3717 GCA_041744015.1 Cryomorpha sp.
TCCGACGCGTATATCGACGTATTCACCACCCGTCCCGATACGATTTTTGGCGTCAGCTATATGGTACTGGCTCCGGAGCATCATCTGGTGGAGCAGATCAAAACACCCGAACAAACGGCCGCGGTTGAGGCCTATGTAAAACAATCTTCCCTGCGCACGGAGCGCGACCGCCAAAGCGATGTGAAACACGTTACAGGTGCCTTTACCGGTGCTTATGCCATTCATCCGTTCACAGGTGAGCAGGTGCCCATCTGGATAGGCGATTATGTGCTGGCCGGATACGGCACCGGCGCCGTGATGGCCGTGCCCGCTGGTGATCAGCGCGACCTGAGTTTTGCGCGACATTTTGACCTGCCGGTTCCCCAGATTTTTGAAGGACATGAAGTAGCAGATGAGGCTTACGCCGAAAAACACGGAAAATTGAAAAATTCCGGATTTCTCACCGGACTCGATGTGCCCAAAGCCACGGAAGAAGTGATTCTCGAATTCGAGAAGAAACGTTTGGGATACGGCAAAATCAACTACCGACTCCGCGATGCCATTTTTTCGCGACAGCGATACTGGGGAGAGCCATTTCCCGTGTATTACGAAGGTGACACCCCACATCTTCTCGACGACAGCGAGCTCCCGCTCACCCTGCCAAAAGTGGACAAATACCTGCCTACTGAATCAGGCGAACCGCCGTTGGCTCGCGCCAACCGCGAAGACTGGCCGATTTTCAAAGGTGATCGCATGGAGCACAATACCATGCCCGGTTGGGCCGGATCGTCCTGGTACTTCCTGCGGTACATGGATCCGCACAATGACGAACGACCCGTTTCGGAAGAAAAGGCGAAGTATTGGGGCGCTGTGGATCTCTATATGGGTGGAGCCGAACACGCCACCGGCCATTTGCTCTATTCCCGGTTTTGGACCAAGTTTTTATACGACCGGGGTTATATCCATTTTGATGAGCCTTTCAGCAAAATGATCAATCAGGGGATGATCCTTGGAAAGTCGTGTATTCTTTTGCGGGACATGGAACACCCAGACACCTATATTTCTTTCGATCAACAGGAAGCGTATATCAGTGCGCACCCTTCCGAAACAGGAAAAGCTGCTGATGAGCGTTTTCAGCATCTGCGCGTGGATGTAAATCTGGTTGACGGTGATGAATTAGACCGTGAGGGGCTGCGTCAATGGCAACCGGAATATGCGGATGCGAAATTTTTCCCGGAAAGGGGCATTTTCCGCTGTGGACACGAAGTCGAAAAAATGTCGAAACGATGGCATAATGTGGTGGACCCGGAATTCCTCTGCGATCAATACGGCGCCGATACCTTGCGCATGTATGAGATGTTTCTCGGTCCGGTGGAGCAGTCGAAACCCTGGGATACCAAAGGAATCAGCGGAGTGCACAACTTCCTGCGCAAGTTCTGGCGTCTCCTGCACACCCGGGATGAGGAGATGACACTGAGCGAGGTGGAGCCTACCAAAGCCGAACTTCAAATTTTGCACCGCACCATCAAAAAAATCACCGACGATCTCGAGCGGTATTCGTGGAATACCGTCGTGAGCACCCTGATGATCGCGGTAAACGAGCTCACGGCTCTGCAATCATCCAATCGCCATGTGATCGAAAAGCTGGCTATCCTGATTTCTCCTTATGCGCCACATTTTGCCGAAGAGTTGTGGGAAAAACTGGGTCACAAAGATTCTGTCACTACGCAGCCCTGGCCGAAATTTAAAGCGGCTTATCTCGAAGATGATTCTTTTGAGTATCCGGTGTCATTCAATGGAAAGATGCGGTTTAAACTTGCGCTTTCAGTCGATCTCGATGCTGCCGCCGTGGAACAAGCCGTGATGGCCACGCCCGACGCTGAAAAATATCTGGATGGCAAGAGCCCGAAGAAAGTAATCGTGGTGCATAAACGCATTGTAAACGTGGTTATATAATTCAGGTCTTCAGAGAGTACAACTGAATTAATTCAACTTCTTGCTCAGTACTTCCTGAATATCGGCTTCACTGCGGATGATGATCCGTTCTTTGGCCGGATATTCATTGAAAAGTTTTTGCTGTTTGGCGTTTAGTTCATCCGTGTGAAATTTGCATTCAATCAGCCATTTGTTTTCGGTGTAGAAGTCGATTTCATTTGTGTTTTCGTATACGTAGCGCAGGTTGAGATGCTTTAATCTCAAAAAAACGTAGTTTTCAAAAAGTGCGCCCCAGTCCCGGACTCCGGTATAATAGCTGCGCACCCCAAGATCGCAACAGTAAATCTTTTTGGGTGATACCATTTGTTCGTTGAGTTTGCCGTGACGTACTACCGGATATATCAGAAAAGTACTGGTAAACATATCAAAATACCGTTTTGAAGTTTCTGTGGAAATACCCAATACCTTTGCGACTTTGTTGATGCTCATTGTTTTTCCGCTGCGTTTCATCAGCATGAGAAAATAATCTTTGAGCTGATTGAGTTGGCGGATTCCGTTTACAGCGGCGATGTCTTTATAGATAATGTTGTCGGTCAGTTCACGGATGTAGGCATCATCTCCTGTGAGCACGTACTCCGGCAAGCCGCCAGTGAGCAAAAAATCTTTAAAGTGCACTTCCTGCAAATGTGGATCAGCAAGGGAAATATTGATTTTTTTGAAATCCAGATATCCCTGAAAATCCAGTGGAAGAATTTCAAATCGGATATTTCTGCCTGTCAGCAAAGCCGATTGCTGATGCATCAATGACGCGCTTGATGAGGAAGCAAAAACTTTTACTTTGCCCATGTCATATAGGTTTTTAAGCTGAATGTCATAATCTCTGGCGTAGGTGATCTCGTCGAGAAAAAGATAAATCTGGGTTTGATGCGAGAGTTGGTGCATCTTTCGAAAAGTCTCCACGATGTCCAGAATGGTAAAATCTTTCAAAAGAAAATCGTCCAGACTCACATAGAGCATATGCTTGCTGTTGACATCCTGTGATTGGATGAGGTGTTCCACACAAAGTTTGAGCAGGCTGGATTTTCCGACGCGTCGCATGCCTGTTAGAAAAACAATCTGCTTGTTACCGATTTGCGGAATGAGTTGTTCAAAAACATCCTGTCGCTTATGTAGCTCGTCAAAAATGATTAAATCTCCTTCCCACCAGGGATTGTATCGGTAAAGCTGGCTTTCCATTCAGGTTGATTTTTAACAAAGATAGAATTTTCGTTTGATAGAATCAAACGAAATTGGTGAATAATGTTTGGTATGACCAAACGGTATTGCCTAAAAGCGTTGGTCAGCATCAAATAAATTGGTGTAAAAGTGTTTGATAGAATCAAATGAATTTGTTGGCAACACCTGTTTTCTCGGAAGATCCGGTTTCTGAGGTAATCCGGGGGGACCTCAATAATTTCTCCGGTATAGAATAATCATCCTTACATTTCGTCGTTTTTAAACAGTAATCCGTGCCCGAATGGCTCTGTAATTTGAAAATGGTTCGAAATTTGACTCTGCATGGATATGAATAAATTTCTCATCATTTTATTTGTTGTCCTTTTGCCGGCAATGGGCTTTTCGCAGACCCGACCACCACTGGTGAGTCTCGATACCATGGCCAATCAGACCCTGCCCACGGTAACGCACGAAGCTTTTAAACACGGTGAATACCTGAGGTTTCGTCTTCACTATGGATTTGTTGATGCCGGAGAAGCCGAACTCACCGTACAGAATTCCTCCAGACAGTTTAATAACCGGGATGTG
>JBGTLS010000552.1:0-2137 GCA_041744015.1 Cryomorpha sp.
GGCGACATCATCAATCAGGACAGCAATTACGAAGAAAAATTCTGGAGCGAGGTAAGCAAGGAAATCCGCAACGATGAAGCTTTCCTGACGTTGAAAACCAAAAAACTCGACTTTCACGTCTGTACGGCGCAAAAGATCGTGGCCACGAAAAACGGACAACCCGTCATTTTCGACAGCAACAAGACCGAACGCCGCAAATACGTCGAAAATCTGGTGACGGTCACCGCAGAAACCGGCGATGAAGTCGTGATTTACAAGTACGCCGCCAACGTCTCTTCCGAAAACCATTCCAAAGACAGACTCGCAGCCCGCGCCGAAGAAGTGGTGCGCAATGCTGCGGAAAAGGGATTTGAAAAAATGATGGCCGAACAAAAAACCGCCTGGGCCAAACGCTGGGAAATGAACGATATCGTGATCGATGGAGACATTGCCGCTCAGCAGGCCATTCGATTCAACATTTTTCAGCTCAATCAGACCTATACCGGTGAAGATCCGCGGCTCAACATCGGTCCGAAAGGTTTTACTGGCGAGAAATACGGCGGAAGTACATATTGGGACACCGAAGCCTACTGCCTGCCATTTTATATGCTCACGGCAGGTCATCACGTGGCCAAAAATCTTTTACTATACCGGTACAAACAACTCGGAAAAGCCATTGAAAACGCGACAAAACTTGGCTTCTCTGCCGGTGCAGCGCTTTATCCCATGGTGACCATGAACGGCGAGGAATGCCACAACGAATGGGAAATCACTTTTGAGGAAATCCACCGGAATGGCGCCATAGCTTATGCCATTTACAACTATATCAACCATACCGGCGACGAGGGTTATCTGAAAGAAGGCGGACTGGAAGTATTGTTGGCAATATCGCGGTTTTGGAGTCAGCGCGTCAACTGGAGCGCCGACAAAAACCAGTTTGTGATGCTCGGCGTCACCGGACCCAACGAGTACGAAAACAACGTCAACAACAACTGGTACACCAATTACATCGCGCGCTGGACGATTCAATACACCCTCGAAGCGATCGAAAAGGTAAAAACAGACGCGAATTTCTGGAATGCCTTTACGGCAAAAACTTCATTTCGCGGAAGCGAAGAAACCCCACGGTGGAAGGATATCGTGGAGAAAATATACCAGCCAAAAATCGACGGAACCAATACGTATTTGCAGCAGGACGGATTTCTCGACAAGGAGCAAATCACTGTATCGCATCTCGACCCGGCGCAGCGCCCCATCAATCAACACTGGTCGTGGGACCGCATCCTGCGCAGCGTGTACATCAAGCAGGCTGACGTGCTTCAGGGCATGTATTTTTTCGAAGATCATTTTTCGGAAGATGTGATCCGCGAGAATTTTGAATTCTACGAGCCGCGAACGGTTCATGAATCTTCGCTTTCGCCCTGCGTGCACTCCGTACTGGCGAGTAAGCTTGGAATGGAGGAAAAAGCTTATGAAATGTACCTGCGCACAGCCCGTCTCGACCTCGACGATTACAACCACGAAGCCGACGAAGGATTGCACATCACATCGATGGCCGGCACCTGGATGGCCGTGGTGGAAGGATTTGGCGGAAAGCGGGTAAAGGATGGCAAGCTAAGCTTTGAGCCCATGCTTCCGCAAAATTGGGAAGGTTACCGGTTTAATCTCGTGTACCGCGACGTGATTTTGAGCGTGGCTGTAAATAAGGATGAAGTGGTGGTGAAAAGCCGGTCGGAAGGGTCGCTGGATATACTCGTTTATGGGAAGGAATTTATTGTGGAGGGTGGTAAATCCTTAACAGTGAAAAGGTGAGAAATCACTTTAAGATGTTCAGTTTATTCGGATCATTTCAGGCAAATTTTGCTAACCAGTAGATAGGGCATGTTGTCATAATATTCTGCATGAATATTTTGAATGATCGATTTTGCAACGGTCTGTTGCAAAATTTCTGTTAGGTTTTCTATTTCGCTTTTGAGCAAATTCGCTTCATCTGATGCTTTATTTGAATCAGGTTTATAACTTTGATCTGTACTGCTGTTTCCCATTTTCAGCGATTCTTAAATGTTTAAAAGAAAGGTTGTCAGCTTCAAGTGTCACATACGATGCTGGCTGAAAACGAAGACTGTCTAAACGATGGAAGTAAGAAATGATTATAAAA
>JBGTLS010000553.1:0-5116 GCA_041744015.1 Cryomorpha sp.
AAAAAGAAAAAGCTTTTTTTCCGGATTGGAAAAACGACTTTCATATTGACACTGTACGGATATTCTGATCCCGGAAGTAAGGGCAGTTGTCATAGCTATGGGGTAAAAGATGCAACAAGGATAGGGATTTCCTGAAAGGATTAAAAATCTTTCTAAAGACATTCTTTAATTCGCAAGTGTACTAAATTTCTTAAAACCGATAAGCCGGTCAGAGAAGAAGCTTTGATCTTTAAAATATACCAGGATGAGATATTCGTTTTCGGTCTGTGAATGATTGCCCTCAGTCAGCGCAGTTTCGCCCACTTCATTATTGACATACTGCCAAAGATACATGTAGTTATAGTATCCCTGTTTGAGTAAAATTGTTTTCTCGTAGGCCTTATCTTCCGCATTGTAATTCATCCGAAAATCCTTGTTCAAACTCCAGTTTGATAATTGTCCAAAAATGAAAACGTTTCCATTGCCCAGCATGGCATCTACCGGCATGGTGAAATGCACCTGAACATAATCAGATTCCAGGTGGGCATCCTGCATGTCATCATTTTTCACCAGTAGCCGCCCATTGATGTCGCGCTGAAACATATATTGGCTGTACGCTCTGGATTTTTGAGGCGTCAGATAAATGTGATATCCATCAGGTTCGAGTTTTACCTCACTGACATGCTCACTTCGGTAGCGCACACTTTTGGCATCGAAAAATCTGAATTCATTTCCACCGTCAAAGGTGAGTTCATTCTGGTAGTCGTAGATGAGCGTATTGTCTTTTACAAAACTCGGTTTTACACCGCGTTTCGCATTGTCCCATCGGAAATTCTGTAGAACCACCAATTCTATGTCGCCAAAAGGATTTGTCGTGGGCACGTTGCCGAGATTCACGTTGATGTCGATCTCCTGTCGGCGATCGCGCTCGGATACCACGCTCGAGTTGCGAACGGTTGGATCGATAATGGCACGGGGTTCCACGATCATAAAACGAGCAACAAACATGATGTCTTCGGGATCGTTGTTGGCATATATTTTAATAATGTAATTGCCGCTGCGTGTGAAGCGGATGCGGTCATTGGGAAATTCCAGCCGGTAGTTGGTGTAATTGCGTACGGTGTTGAATGAAAATTGATAATTGGCAATAATATCCGAATTGAAACCCTCCTGAAAATCCATTAATTGCAGTTCTGAAGATTTCCAATCGTGGCTGCAGTGTTCAAATGTGTAATTCATTTCCCTGACGTCTTCACTTAAATCGTCAAAACGCAATATCAAAGTTTCAGACCCACCGAGATTGATGATAGGTGGCTCAAGTTCTGATGCGGAAGAGTGCAGGATGATGGTGCGAATCTCTTCATCATACTTCCGATTGGTATAGTCCACCACCTTGTCGTCATAATAGCCTGGTTTGGCGTCATCAATTCTTACCTTTTTCTGCGATTTATCTGATTTGGTTTTTTGGGCGTGGCCGGAATGAATGAAACATACGTTGAGAATAAGCACCAATAGAATTTTAAGAGATGCAGATGGAGTTATAAACATTAAAATATACTTTATTGAGAATGATTCTAAATTAAATCAGATGGTTTTGATACTGTAAAACTACAAGGGCTTAAACAGAAACAATTCTTACTTTTGCACCCAAAATTAAAGCACCCTACACATATGTCACAGGCCATAAAAATACGCAAAGGTATCGACATAAAACTTTTGGGGGAAGCCGAGCAAAAGATTTCAGCTTCAAATGCCTCTAAAGTTTTTGCCCTAAAGCCTGCCGATTTCTTCGGAGTGATTCCGAAACTTACTGTAAAAGAAGGTGAAGAAGTTAAAGCAGGAACACCTCTGTTTTATGACAAAAAACGCGAAGAAATTCTCTTTACTTCTCCCGTTAGTGGAGAGGTGGTGGAAATAAAACGCGGTGACAAGCGACGTATTCTTGAAGTAAAAATTCTCGCTGATTCTGAAATCCAGTATAAATCTTTCACTCCATGGACAGGTGGAGGTGAACGGGAATCATTGGTGAAACAAATGCTGAATATGGGGCTTTGGCCTTTTATTATTCAGCGTCCATATGGTGTCGTGGCCAGCCCGAAGGATACGCCCCGGGATATTTTCATCAGTACATTTGATTCAGCTCCGCTTGCACCACCCACCTCATTTCTGTTAAAAGAAGAAAAAGCCAATTTCCAAAACGGAATTGATGCTTTGCGACAATTGACTAAGGGTAAAGTGTTTCTCGGTATTAAAAGTGGAGATGAGTTTTTTAAGGACATTAAAGGTGTGGAAATTCACGAAGTGTCAGGCCCTCATCCTGCCGGCAATGTCGGCGTGCTTATACACCATGTGAAACCAATCAACAAGGGAGAAACTATCTGGACAGTAAAAGGAGCTGACGTTGCCCTTATCGGGCGATCACTTAAAGCGGGTAAATTTGACGCTTCGCGGCTGGTGGCTCTCACAGGTTCGGAAGTCGAAGCCCCCCAATATTACAAAACCCGACTGGGTGCCGGGATTCATTCGATCGTGGAAGGAAAATTGGCCGGGGAGCACGTGCGCTGCATCAGTGGAAACGTGCTTACGGGTTCGCATGTGGCGGCAGATGGATTTTTAGGATTTTACGATACGCAGATCACCGTTATTCCCGAGGGTGATCACAAGCAATTTTTCCTTACGGAAGGATGGCTGGCTCCGGGGTTTGACAAATTCAGTCTCTCTAAGGCATTTCCGTCCTGGCTGATGCCAAATAAAAAATACCGCCTCGATACCAATATGAACGGTGAACCACGTGCCTTTGTAATGACAGGTGAACTCGACAGGGTATTCCCATTTGATATTTATCCCATGCAATTGATCAAATCTATTATGATCAATGATATTGACTCAATGGAGAATCTGGGCATCTATGAAGTGATTGCAGAAGATTTTGCCTTGTGTGAATTTGTTTGCACATCCAAAATCGACATTCAGGTAGTTGTGAAGAAGGGATTGGAAGACATGAGAAATGAATTTGCATCTTAAAAATAGACAGAACTGTGAAAGCACTTGAAAATTTATTGCATAAAATGAAAACGCCTTTTGAAAAGGGAGGCAAGCTTGAAAAATACTGGCCCGTTTTCGATGCATTGGAAACGTTTGCCTTTGTTCCGGACCATACCACAAAATCCGGTGCTCATATTCGCGATGCAATTGATATGAAGCGCACCATGTTTCTGGTGATTATTGCCATGATACCCGCCCTGTTGTTTGGAACTTACAACCTGGGTCTCCAGCATTTTCAGGCCGGCGGTTTGGAATCGACCTTTTTAGACAATATCTTATTTGGGTTGGCTAAGGTTTTGCCACTGATCATCGTTTCCTACGGCGTGGGTCTGGGTGTGGAGTTTGTCTTTTGCATTATCAAAGGTCACGCGATCAACGAAGGTTTTCTTGTATCAGGAATGCTTATTCCACTGATCCTGCCTGTCGATATGCCGCTGTGGATGGTTGCGGTCGCCACAGCCTTTTCCGTGGTCTTTGTTAAGGAAGTTTTCGGAGGCACCGGTATGAATATCTTAAACGTGGCCCTGACGGCCCGTGCATTTTTATTCTTTGCTTACCCTACCGAGATGTCGGGAAACAAAGTATGGGTGAGCACCGATGGACTCGCAAGTACAGTGGATGGCTTCACCGGAGAAACCCTTTTGGCGCAGGCCATCGAAAATGGCGCAGCCTTTCATGATGTCGCGGGCAATATGTACAATTCCGTTGCTGATAGTTTTATGGCCTCCTTTCTGGGAAATATTCCCGGCTCCATCGGTGAAACTTCCACTTTGGCTATCCTTATTGGGGCAGCCATTCTGATTGTGACCAATGTGGCCAGCTGGCGTATAATCCTCACCGGGTTGATTGGAGGAGCCGTGATGGGTCTTATATTTAATATGGTTGGACCACAGGTTGCCCCCGAAAATCTCTATCTTCAGGTGCCGTGGTGGCATCAATTGGTGTTGGGAGGTTTTATGTTTGGAATCGTGTTCATGGCCACCGATCCGGTTACCGCCACACAAACACAAACGGGTAAATACATCTATGGCTTCCTGATTGGCCTTCTTGCCATTCTTATCCGGGTGGTAAACCCTGCCTATCCGGAAGGAATTATGATGGCGATATTATTCATGAACGTCATGGCACCGACAATCGACCACTATGTCGTTCAGGCCAATGTAAAACGAAGGTTGAAACGTCTTAAAACAGCTTCTTATGGCAATTGATAGAAACAGCAATAATTTTACCTTCATATTCGCCATCATTATGGTGGTTGTGGTAGGTGTATCTCTTTCATTCGTTTCGATGACGCTGAAACCCTTTCAGGTTCAGAATTCAATCAAAAAGGAAATGATCAATATTCTCACCAGCGTGGGTGTGGAAGCTGACAGAGACAATGCGGAAGAATTGTTTTATGCCAATATTACTGAACGCATCACCCTCAACTACAAGGGAGAAGTTATCGCAACCAGCACGGGTCAAATTGATCCAAAAGATGCTGCAGACCCTTTTAATGTCGACGTTCAAAAAGAATTCAGAGATACCAAGTTGGTGCAGGAGGAGAGGAATTATCCGATTTACTTCGCGGAAGTGGATGGCAAAAAACTGGCTGTAATACCCATGGTGGGCAAAGGTCTCTGGGGTCCAATTTGGGGATATGTTGCACTGGAGGATGATTTCAATACCGTGTACGGGGCTGTATTCAATCACAAATCTGAAACGCCTGGTCTGGGTGCAGAAATCAATCAGAATTTCTTTCAGGAACCTTTTGAAGGAAAAAAAATATATGATGAATCCGGAAACCTTGTTTCCATTAATGTAAAGAAGGGTGGCGCTGATCCTTCCAATCCACATGCTGTGGATGGCATTACCGGCGGCACAATTACCAGCAACGGTGTTACGGAGATGATGAAACGAACCCTGGGTATTTACGATACCTATTTTCAGGAACAAAAAACGCAATTATCTGAATTATAATGAGCACAGAAACTACAACTACCGAAAAAGCGGTAAAGAAGGACGCCGTAAAAAGCGAGCCGCTTTTCTCTGCAAAAAATAAAAGATTACTGACGGATCCTTTAAATGACGACAATCCCATTACCGTGCAGGT
>JBGTLS010000554.1:0-10956 GCA_041744015.1 Cryomorpha sp.
GGTGAATTGATCGAATTTGAATCCGGTCTGCGTGGAATCATACTCAACCTGGAAGAAGACAACGTAGGTGCCGTATTGCTCGGTGCTTCAAACGACATCAAAGAAGGCGACACCGTAAAACGAACCGGCCGGATTTCTTCCATCCACGTGGGTGAAGGCATGCTCGGAAGGGTTGTAAATACCCTCGGAGAGCCTATCGACGGTAAAGGTCCGCTGCAAGGCAAATTGTACGAAATGCCCATCGAGCGCAAAGCGCCTGGGGTAATCTACCGACAGCCAGTAAACGAACCGCTTCAAACAGGTATCAAAGCCATCGATGCGATGATCCCGGTAGGTCGTGGACAGCGTGAACTTATCATTGGTGACCGCCAAACCGGAAAATCAACGGTTGCGATTGACACCATCATCAACCAAAAAGAATTTTTCGACCGGGGAGAGCCTGTATTCTGTATTTATGTAGCTATCGGACAAAAAGGTTCCACGGTTGCGCAGATCGCAAAAACACTCACCGATACCGGCGCGATGGATTACACAGTAATCGTGGCAGCCAACGCTTCTGATCCTGCTCCTATGCAGTATCTCGCTCCATTTGCAGGAGCGGCTATCGGCGAATTTTTCCGCGATACAGGTCGTCCGGCACTGATCGTATATGATGACTTGTCAAAGCAAGCCGTGGCTTACCGTGAAGTCTCCCTGCTGCTTCGTCGTCCTCCCGGACGTGAGGCCTACCCTGGTGATGTATTCTACCTTCACTCAAGACTTCTGGAACGCGCTGCAAAAATCATCAACTCCGATGAGATCGCAGCCCAGATGAACGACTTGCCTGATTCACTGCGCGAAGTGGTCAAAGGTGGCGGTTCATTAACCGCTTTACCGATTATCGAAACCCAGGCCGGTGACGTATCTGCATACATTCCGACCAACGTTATCTCAATTACCGACGGTCAGATCTTTTTGGAGTCCAATCTTTTCCTCGCTGGTGTGCGACCTGCTATCAACGTTGGTATTTCGGTATCACGTGTGGGAGGTAATGCCCAGATTAAATCGATGAAAAAAGTGGCCGGAACGCTGAAACTCGATCAGGCCCAATACCGCGAGCTTGAGGCTTTCGCCAAATTTGGTAGCGACCTCGACCCGTCCACGATGGCGGTGCTCGGAAAAGGTGCACGAAACGTGGAAATTCTCAAACAGGCGCAAAACTCACCTGTTTCAGTTGAAAAACAAGTTGCCATTATCTACCTCGGTACAAAAGGAAAACTGAACAAGATTCCGGTAAACCGCATCAAAGAATTCGAAACTGAATTTCTTGATTTCATGGAAGCAAAACATAGCGATGTTCTCGAATTGCTTCGTCGCGGTCAGTTGACGGATGAGGTGACCCGCACGCTCGAAAGAGTTGGTGCAGAATTGGCTTCAAAATATTAATACCCTGATAAACATCCTTCTTCAGGGAAGGATTTAGATCAAAAAGCAAAATGGCTAACTTAAAAGAAATCAGAGCGCGAATCACCTCGGTGAATTCGACGAAGCAAATCACCTCAGCCATGAAAATGGTGTCGGCGGCCAAGCTTCGACGTGCCCAGGACGCCATCACGCAGATGCGCCCCTATGCGCAAAAGCTTCAGGAGATTTTGCAGAATCTGAGTGGGGCGTTGGATGTTTCGGAAAATCCGTTTGGCAAAGAGCGGGAAGTAAAGAGGGTGCTTGTAATTGCGGTGAATTCCAACCGCGGTTTGTGTGGGGCATTTAACAACAATGTACTCAAACAAACAAAAACGATCATCGCGGAGCATCCTGGAGCAGAAGTTAAAGTGCTTGCCATTGGTAAAAAAGCATTTGATGCTTTTAAGAAAACGAGCCATATGCCAGGTGTGGGCTATCCTTCTGAGCCTTTCCGGATATATGAAAATCTGAATTTTCAGGAATCTTCTATTATCGCCAACGCCGTGATGGATAAATTTGTTGAAGGACATGTTGACCGGGTATATCTGGTGTACAATTCCTTTAAAAATGCCGCTGTACAAAACTTAACTGTCGAACAGTATTTGCCCGTGGTTCCACCTGTTCAAACGGAAGATTCAGCGGCGCAGGTTGATTATATTTTTGAGCCAAATCAGGAGGATATTGTTGCAGAGTTGATTCCCAAATCACTCAAAATCCAAATGTATAAAGCCATTCTGGATTCGCATGCCGCAGAGCACGGTGCGCGGATGACCGCTATGCACAAGGCGACGGACAATGCCACCGAACTGGTAAAAGATCTCAAATTGAAGTACAATAAAGCCCGTCAGGCCTCCATCACCAACGAAATCCTCGAGATTGTAGCCGGTGCTGAAGCTTTGGCCGGTTAACATTCCATCAGGAACAACTTCCTGCCCCGCCATACTGGTGGGGCATTTTTTTTGGCGTACTTTCTGCTGTAATTGCGAAGATCCCGTACCATGAAAATTTCTTACCTCCAAGGCCTCTGGTTGGCAATAGCAGGTATTCTACTCATTCTTCTGGCCCCGCACGCCGCCAATTTTGTGCGACCTGATAAGGATATGACAGACGCGGCGCGTACTTTTGCGAAAGTACTCGACGAGAAAACAAAGATCGCTCACAATGCGATATACGATATTCAAAAAGATATACGCTTAAAGGGAGTCAAAAACACGCAGCATCAAAATACTGAACATTTCAGGGACCTACACCAAAACCACGGAATCAACCTTTTCGTCTTTCGGGATGATGTATTGACCCTTTGGTCCCAAAACGCGATCCCTGGGCAGGAGGCGTTGAGAGCAGCCATTATGGGAAGGGAAATATTCCATTTCGATAATGGATGGCATAAATTGTATTATCTCACTGACGATCTGGATGAATACGTTGCCACAATCCTGATAAAGAACACCTTTCCCTACCAAAACCAATATCTCGACAATGGCTTTTTCAAAGATTTCTCACAGGTCGGCCTGAAAGATATTCACCTGAGGCAAAAGCCGGGATGTGTCAAACTGCGCGCCGATCACCAGTCTTTTTATCTGGAATACGATCAGCAAGTTCTTACCGGCAAAGCAAATTCCCTGGTATTTCTCTTGTTTGCGATAACCGGAGGCGTCTTAATCCTATTTGCTTTATTCGTCTTTATTAGATTAAGCCTGCGAAAATGGCATCCGGGACTGATTCTTTTTACCGCCTTTGCAGCGGTTTTTCTTCTAAGATATTTAAGTGTTGTGAGCAAGTGGCCTGGTTATATTTCCGATTTGGATCTTTTTAGTCCTGCGGTCTACGCCTCTTCGTCATTTTTTCCTTCACTGGCTGATTTTATCATCAATGCCATGTTGCTCGTATTTCTGGCTTTGCTTATTCGCTTCGATTTTCACCAACGAATCAAAATCAAAAACCCAGGTTTACAATATCTCATTTTGATCCTCAGCGGCTTCGGACTTTTCATGTACAGCGTATGGATTAATTCATTGGTAAAAGGGTTGGTTATCAACTCCAATATTCCATACGATATCAACGATATTGGAGGGCTCACCTTGTTCAGCTATCTCGCCATTCTCGCCATGGCTATTCTGTATTTTTCATGCTACCTCCTCGCCGAAACTGTTATTCTGTTCACCAAACGGTCCAACATTCCCAGACAGGTCATTCTGCTATGCACTTTGATTCTGTTTTTAATTTTCATCATCGCAACACATTTGTATGGTATACGCGACCTTATTTTTGTTCTCTGGTTTGGAATGTTATTGCTTTGGATCATTTATTACCGCCTGTACAGAAATGAATTGGGACTCAGGCTGGATGCAGTGGTTTTGGTCATTGTGCTTTTTGCTTCAGTGGGCAGTCATAATTTCTTAAAATATTCGATCAAACGCGAGCACAACCAAAGACAGATTCTGACAGAAAAACTCGCTGTGGGCGATGATCCTGTAGCCGAATTGCTGTACAGTGAACTTCGCCAGTCACTCTCACGCGACGCATCGGTAAAAGAATTATTCTCGCAGAACGAACTTCACGCCCGCCAGACGCTGGAAGATTTTATCCTGCCGAGATATTTTTCAGGGTACTGGAGCAAATACAGTGTATCGGTGTATGCATATTCCAGAGACAGCAGTGCCTGGGGAAAGCTGCCTTCTGTAAAGCCTATGCCCTTTAGCGAGATTTTACGCAAGGTAGAGCGGTATGGTGAATCATCTCAGCTGGAGCCCGGCTTATTTTATCTCACCAATACCGAGGACCTGACCACCTATATCGGCATCATGTCGCTTCATTACAGCCTTTCGGCAATACCAGACGGCATATTCGTTTTTGAAATATCGGCGAAACCCATACCGCAACGTTCAGGATTTCCAGCCCTGCTCATGGATGAGAGCTCACGTACAAAACAGGAATCCGGACAATATGCTTCAGCGCGATACCTCAATGGAAAACTAATCAACAGCCGGGGCAATTTTCCTTACCAAACCCATCCCAAAAAATTTCTGACAGTAGACAAAACCTCGTTTTTTCTGGACTATGGGGGTTACGAACATTTGATTACCAAAATGAGCCCTTCCACTTTACTAGTGGTATCCAGAGAGCTCAAAACACCTCTTGATAAAGCCACGACCTTCAGCTATTTATGTGGATTGTTCGGAGCCTTGTTTGCTTTTGGAAGATTGGTATTTCTGTTGATGTCCCACTCCGGTCCTCTGCGGCTAAACCTCAATCAGCGCATTCAAATCCTGCTCGTATTTCTCACCCTTCCGAGTATGTTGCTCTTCGCATTTGCCAATAAATTTTACATCGAGCAGAAATACGATGAAAAGAATCGCATCCAACTCCGGGAAAAGATGCAATCTGTGCTGCTGGAGGTTAAAAATAAACTGGATGAGGAGGACGAGCTGAATTTCAATATTTCCGACTATGTCAATCGCCTGCTTTCGCATTTCTCATATATCTTTTTTACAGATATCCACCTCTATAATCCGGAAGGTGATCTGGTGGCTTCAAGCCAAATGCGCATGTTTAACGAAGGTCTCATTTCAAGAAAAATGAACCCGGAAGCCTACGTGCGCATGGCTTACTTCGATCAGTTGGATTTTGTGCACGAAGAAAGGATAGGAAAACTAAATTATATCTCAGCGTATACTCCCTTTTACAATGAAAAAGGAGAATTGTTGGCATACCTCAACCTCCCCTACTTTGCAAAACAGGCAGAACTTGATGAAGAGATCTCGAGTTTTCTGGTATCAGTGATCAATATTTTTGTGTTGCTTTTTATTTTATCGATCATCGTTGGCCTGTTTATTTCTCAATGGATTACCTCACCCCTGCGGGCAATTCGTGAAAGTCTGGCCCAGGTGGATCTGGGTAAATCAAACCGGCTCATACACCATCAGAGCAATGATGAAATTGGGCTCCTTGTATCTGAATACAACGCCAAAGTGGCTGAACTCGAGCACAATGCTGAAAAACTCGCCCAATCTGAACGGGAATCGGCCTGGCGAGAAATGGCCAAGCAGGTAGCGCATGAAATTAAAAATCCGCTGACACCTATGAAATTGAGTGTTCAACATCTCCAGCGCTCGCTGGAACAGGGAAAGGAAATAAATACCGAACAAATCAACCGGCTAGCTTCCAATCTCGTAGAGCAAATTGATGCGCTGAGTGAAATTGCGAGTGCTTTTTCGAATTTTGCACGCATGCCCATGGCAAAACCTGAAGTAATTGATCTGGTTGCGATCCTTTCCAGCACGGTAGCCTTATACGAGAGTTTTGACAGATCAACTTTTACTCTGAACATCGGCGTATCAGGTAAAGCCCAGGTTATTTCCGATAAGGAACAACTTCTGCGGGTGTTCAATAATCTGATCAAAAATGCCCTTCAGGCGATCAATGAAAAAAGAGGTCAAATTGATATCACACTCATGGATGACGAAGGTGGCTATCGTGTATCCATCAAAGACAATGGTTCCGGAATAGTGGAAGAGGATTACAACCGCATTTTTGTGCCGAATTTCACAACCAAGTCCAGAGGCATGGGGCTTGGCCTGGCAATGACAAAGAACATTGTGGAAAACAGCAACGGAAAAATCTGGTTTGAAAGTGTGGCGGGATCAGGGAGCACTTTCCACGTCTGGTTCCCCGGCGCCTAAAATCACTCTTTTTTTCTGACAGGTGCGGGCCCGAATTGCTTTCCAGGTTTCCTGATCTGCACAGTAAATGACGCTACTTTTTGAGATTCGGATGCAACCCCGACCTTGAAATTGAGCGTCGGCATGGAAAAAAAGTGTTGAACTGTCCCTCAGCCTGACCCTCGACCTGCGATTTTGAATCAATCGGGAACCCGAATGAAAATGCAGTTCACTGTCCTGATGAAGAGTGATGGTTCCCCGGTCGTTTTCGATTTCTGCACCGGAAGTTACTTTCATGATTGTGCGATCTGTAAAAACCGGGGGCGTCAGGATGCTGTCGGGATGATCAAACCGGGTTGGAGTCAGACCTCTTGCCAGATTGAGTGTTCCGGTAACATATAAATCCGGACCCGATAGATTGTGGTTTTGTAAGATAATTTCAGGAGCACACCAGCGCCGGGAATCAGCAAGGGAATTGTCGTCAAATACAATTTCCAACTTAACCGTTCCATCTGGAAAGGTTTCCAGTATTTTCACAGAGATACCGTTTAGATATACTGCATTGCTATTTTGAGGGTGTGGTTTTCGGGGCTTTCTGGAATTGAGCGTGGTGAGCATGCTGGCGCCAGAAGGATTGGTTCCAATGCCAAGTTGATCGTTTCCGCCCTGTCTGAATGCGTGAAATTCATTTCCCATCAGGTCTAGCCGGCTGAATTCACCATTTGTTTTTTTGATCATTGTGCCCTCCAGATTGTGGTGATCCAATTGAAAAATGGAGTCACCAACTACCGCGAGACTTATTTCCTGATCGTGATTGCCCGTCAACGGATTTTCCCTTTCCGGCAGTTGTTCATAATACCGGTACGCCTCGCCGTTCACACAAAATCCCGGACTTACTTTGTCCCGGCTCCAGAGCAAATCATAGTTGCCATTTGCCAGGACCGGTCTCAGGTAGTCTGCGTTCACTTTCGTGAAAATATTTCCTCCTTCTTTTTCTTCCGCATCCACCTGCATCTGCATGTAAATGCCAGGATTGGAAAATGAAGTACAGTCATGTTTTTCGTATTGAAACCGATCGAATTCCGAGCCGTTGAAACGAAAGGTTGTATGATTCTCTAACCACAACCATTGTTGGAATTGATCTTCGGGAATGAAAGGTAATTTTATCCTCAGCGCGTCACCGGTGGTTTGAAAATCGCGCAGGTAGTAAATTCCGGCGTCTTCGCCTCTTGATGCATCAAGATCGCTGTTGACCTCCTTTCCCCCGTCATCCCGCGCGCTTATCAAAAATTCATTTCCTTCGGCGGCCCACCCCAAACGATAGCGGTCCCATGCGCTGCACGTGAGGAAACTGGAATTGGCCCCACCCATCATCGCCCAACCACCCTGAACAGGCAAAACATAACTCGTGAAACCCGCGCTATTGCCGCCGCCGGAATGAAAATTATTCCCCCCCAGAAACAAGTGATTCAATTCGTGGCGCAGGATACTAAAGGGAAATCGCGCTCCCCCGGCAAAAACTGAATACGAGTCTGTGCGTTTTCCCTCCACCAATCCGAAACTGGACGGGGAAGCCTGACCGGACCCTCCTCCGAGCACATGATAATTGCGAATGAGAACCATCAGATGATCTACTCCCTGATATTCTCCAGTACGCGGCAAAATTTTCAATCCTCTTCCTGAACTTTTTTCCCATAAATCAAAATCCTCCACCGTAAATCCGTTGGCCGACAAAACAGAGCCGCTGGCAGCAAGCGAATCCACTAAGATTCTCAACATGGCATTGACACCACCGCTCCGCATTCCGGAATATGGAATTTGAATCAGGTTGGGATGGTAGTCACCAAAAACATAAAAATTACCCAATGAAATCTCCGAATAATACCGTGTCATACCACCAGTTTTGATGGGAGAATCACCGGTATCAAATAAACTATCTGCGTAGGTTGGCAGACTTCCTTTGGGCCAGACCTTATTTCCGTTTGGCAAAAATTCCAGTTCGGGTAGTGTATCGTAAATCACTTCACCAAAAAGCACCAATATTCTAAGGGTGTCTTTTACCGGAAGGGCCCACCCATTTTCACTAAACTGCTGGGCCCGAACACCACTGCTCAGGCAAATGAATATGGCAGGGATCAAAATCAAAAAACGCGGATAATGCATTCTCAAAAATAGAGAAATAGCGCGTTTTACCATGAAATAGATGTAAGTGACTTACATTTGTCACAAATCACCAAAGCATGAATTTCGAAAATGTCCTCGTGTCGACCGAAGGCCATATACGCTATATCACAATCAACCGTCCTCATAAGTTGAATGCGCTGAACAAGCAGACAATTAAAGAACTTTCTGAGGCGATGAAAGATGCTGCTTCTTTGTCCGATGTGCGGGTAGTCATCTTAACAGGTTCTGGTGAAAAATCATTTGTGGCAGGAGCCGACATTTCAGAATTTGCCCATTTTTCTGATAAAGAAGGCCAAAATCTGAGCGAAACAGGTCATCAGATTCTTTTTAACCTGATTGCAGAAATGCAAATACCTGTGATTGCGGCTATCAACGGATTTGCACTCGGTGGTGGTTTGGAACTTGCCTTGAGTTGTCATATACGCGTAGCCTCAGAAAATGCCAAATTGGGTCTTCCCGAAGTTTCTCTCGGATTAATTCCCGGATATGGCGGCACCCAGCGATTGACATTGCTCGTGGGTTCAGGCTATGCCATGGAACTTATCACAACGGCAGGGATGATCGATGCACAGGAAGCCCACCGCATCGGACTTGTAAATCATGTGTGTACACAAACCGACCTCAAATCGAAATGCGAGGAAATCGCGATGCGCATTGTCCGAAACTCTCCCACAGCTGTCTCGGCTGCCATGCGTGCGGTGAGCAGCGTTTATACGGTGGGTGTTGATGGTTTTCAGGTGGAAATCGAAGCATTTGGAAGTTGTTTCGGAACGGCTGATTTCAAAGAAGGCACCACTGCTTTTCTGGAAAAAAGAAAGCCCCGGTTTACAGGCGAATAATCGGGAAAGAACTGGATGAGCGGACTGCGTAAACTTGCCGGACAAACTGCCATCTACGGCCTGAGCAGTATCGTGGGGCGGTTGATGAACTACTGGCTTTTCCCCATTTACACCCATGTATTCCTGCCCGAAGCGTATGGCGTCGTTACTGAACTTTACGCCTACGTCGCGTTTCTGATCGTCATGTTGACCTATGGGATGGAAACAGCATTTTTCAGATTTTCGTCTCAGGAAAAAGACCTGAATAATCGTCAGAAAATATTCAGTACCACTCTCATATCCGTTTTCTCCACTGCCACCCTTTTTGTGATCGTATCCCAGTTCTGGCTATCCGACATTTCTTCGTGGATGGGATATGAGGCACATCCGGAATACATTCGTTATTTCATTTGGATCATAGCCCTGGATGCCATTGTTACCATTCCATTTGCTCGTCTGCGGTTGCTCAACAAACCCATACCATTCGCGCTCATCAATGTGGGCAGTATTCTGGTAAATATTGGACTGAATCTCTTTCTGATTCTTTATTGCCCTGCAGCACTCGCCAATCCGGATGCTTTCGGACATTCTTTTATTCAGACCTGGTATGACCCTTCTATCGGAATAGGCTATATTTTCATTGCCAACCTAATCAGTAGCGCCTTAAAATTTATTCTTCTTTCCCCCTGGATGAAAGATGTGTTCAATGGGTGGCATCGGCATATACTTAAGAAACTTCTGCCATATGCCCTCCCGCTGTTGATATTGGGCCTGGCCGGAATTATCAACGAAACTTTCGATCGCGCATTTTACACACGCTTGTCGGGTTTATCAGAATTGGAAGCCAAAGCACAATTGGGAATTTATGGCGCCTGTTACAAAATTGCAATGTTGCTCAGTATCGGAATTCAGGCTTATCGATTTGCTGCTGAGCCCTTCGTTTTTTCGCTGAAAAGCGGAGCAGAAAGCAATAAAACCCAGGCCAATATTATGAAGTATTATATCATTGTGGCGAGTTTTCTTACCCTCGTTATTTTGTGTTTTCTCGACCTCATTATTCTGATGATTGGAAAAGATTTCCGGGAAGGGCGCGATGTCATTCCGATTTTGCTGGTGGCATACATATTTTTTGGGGCGTTGTTTAATCTGTCCTTTTGGTTCAAATTAAACGATAAAACCAAATATGGTGCTTTGATCGCCATTGCCGGTGCAGTGGTGACCATCGTTTTGAATGTGATTTTGGTGCCTCAGATAGGCTATTACGGCTCAGCATGGGCCACTTTTGCAGCTTATGCAGCCATGTTGTCACTGTCTTTGTATCTCGGTCAAAAACTTCATCCCATACCCTACAACTATAAAGAACTTCTCGCTTACCTTTTTATAGCTGGCGGGCTCTATGGTCTCCATCGCATCCTCAATTTATCCGGAAACTATTCTTATTTCTCGGCTACGCTGGCCACGCTGATGTTTCTGGGTTATCTGTTTTACCAGGAAAAAAATCTCATCCTAAAAATTCTCAATTTTGGAACTCGAAATCATAAATAAATCGAAACACACCTTACCCCAATACGCGACCTCCAACAGCGCGGGATTGGATTTGCGTGCAAACCTTGAAGAAACCCTAAGTCTTCAACCTTTAGAGCGTAAGCTCATTCCAACTGGTTTATTCATCGCTTTGCCGGATGGCACTGAAGCTCAAATCAGACCGAGAAGTGGTTTGGCGTTTAAAGAAGGGATAACCGTACTCAACAGTCCCGGAACAATCGATGCCGACTATCGCGGAGAGTTGAAGGTATTATTGGTAAATTTGTCCAATCAAATCGTTCACATTCACGACGGAGACAGAATTG
>JBGTLS010000555.1:0-7403 GCA_041744015.1 Cryomorpha sp.
ATTTGAAAAACATGAGTCTGGCCTTATTTTTATTCGGTCTCATCATCGCTGTTTTTACAATCAGAAGCATTGTGAAACCGGTTTCCAGGCTGAAAGAAATTTTACTTGGGCTCAGTAAGGGAATATTCCCGAAAAGTGCAGTGCTCGACACAGGAGATGAAATTGGAGAGATGAGTATGGCTCTCGAACAATTGGTCAAGGGGTTGAAGAGAACAACGGAATTTTCGCGCGAAGTGGGTCGGGGAAATTTTGATCATGAATACGAGCCTCTTTCTGAAGACGATGAGCTTGGCAAGGCCCTGCTGTTCATGCGTGATGGACTCAAGGAAGGAGAGCGACAAAAGCTGGAGAATGAAAGGATTCTCCTGGAAAATGAAAAAGTTCTGCTGGAGAATGAAAGAGTGCTGGAGGATAAGGTTGAAGAGCGCACCAAGGAGGTTACCAAGCAAAAGAACAAAATAGAAAAACAAAACGAACAGCGAAAAGAGCTTCTCGAAAACATCACAGCCAGTATTAGGTACGCGAAACGATTGCAGGAGAGTATTCTTCCTACCAATGAAAGTATCAATACGCTTCTCCCGGATAATTTCATTTTCTATAAGCCCAAGGATATTGTATCCGGAGATTTTTACTTTGTTAAAGAACACAAGGGAAAGGTGGTGTTTGCAGCAGTGGATTGCACCGGACACGGAGTACCGGGAGCTTTTATGAGTCTCGTCGGGCACAATGCATTAAACAGAGCACTTGCAGAAAACACCAGCCTCGATCCTGCGGAAATTATCAATGGCCTGAGTAAGTATGCAGCAAATGCATTAAACCGCACCACAGAACTCAATTCAGGGCGTGATGGCATGGATATGGCGCTTTGTGTGTATGATGCAGAGGCTTCTACGGTCGATTATTCCGGTTCAAACAGTCCCTTATACATTATTAGAAATGGTGAGGTTTTGATAACAAAGGCTGACAAAATTGCAATAGGATCGCCCGATCATGCTGATTACAGCTTCACTAAGCAAAGCGTAGGTCTGAAGGATGGAGATATGATTTATATATTTTCTGATGGCTATGTCGATCAGTTTGGAGGGAGCGAAGGACGCAAATTCATGTATGCTCCTTTCCGGGAAATGCTTTTGTCAATCGCATCTTTACCTGTTAAAGATCAGATTCAGGTTATATCTGATACCCTGGATAAATGGCGCCGGGGTGCCGGCGCAGTGCACGAGCAGGTTGACGACATTCTAATCATCGGCGTGAGACACCATTCAAAAGCCTAACCCACACCGGTGTAAGCACCAAAGATGCTGACCTGGGTGGTTTCTTTGGGGTTCATCAACATCGCGGGAATTTGAGCAGAATTTGTGATGATGTTCTGAACATAATTTCCGCCAATTAAGTTTACAAGGCTATTTTCCGGGAGATTCATAATGCAAATCAAATCGGCGTTGATCTGTGCCGCATAGTTGATTACTCCCTCATCGAAATTAGAACTCTTTTCTCCGCTGATTTTTGCTGTGTGAGCGATCCCCTTTTCTTCAAAATAATTCTCCGCGTATTTCATGTTGCGCTCTACCTGATTGCGTAAATATTCGTCGGTTTCGCCGGGTACGATGATGTGCACACGCGAATCAAAATATTTGGCCATATCCGCCACCATTCTCAATTTCTGTTTGGTTTCCCGATGCAAATCAAGTGGTACTACAATATCGTCATAGCCATTATTCCTTATTTCACGTTCCTGTACAATTATCACCGGCGTTTTCGAACTGGTTACTATTCTCAAGGCGCGACTTCCTGTGATGAACTGTAGCCCGCGCATTCCATGCGTACCCATGATCACCAGAGATGCATCTACCTCATCCACAAGGTCGCCAATATCTTCGTATATAGTTCCCACACGTGCGATGATGTCAACCTCGAAGTCATAATCTTCAAACGCCATTTTTTTGGCAACCTCAAGTTTCGCTTTGGCCTCATCGAGCATGTCAGCCTTTGGAACTATATGCACCAGTGCCAAAGTTGAGCCGGATGATTGGGCCACTTTCACGGCATGGTTGACCGCTGTCTGTCCGACTTTCGAGAAATCTGTGGGAACAAGAATGAGTTTCTTTTTCATGAATTTGTAATGATTTAACCAGGGCAAATATACACGAAAAACTTACTGAGAGCCGAGTTATGCGGCCTGAGATCACAATACGGGACTTTGCAGAAATGATGAAGGAACCCTATGGCAATTAGCAAAAGGCTCACTCGTGCGCTGGTTGAAAACTACCATTCCATATATTGAGGGGGAATAAAAACAAAGAGGGTTGCCATTAGGCAACCCTCTGAGAGCTCCTCCTCATGGGCTCGAACCATGGACCCTCTGATTAACAGTCAGATGCTCTAACCAGCTGAGCTAAGGAGGAGTAAATAAGCTCGAAATTGGGGTGCAATATTACTGCAAAAGTTGGGATTAACCAATATCTTTGCAAAAAAAATCTCATGAGTCTTCTCGTTGTTGGTACACTGGCTTTCGACAAAATAAGCACGCCTTTTGGTCAGTCCGATAAAATTGTTGGTGGAGCAGCTACATACATTTCTCTCGCAGCCAGTCAGTTTACAAAGGATATTAACCTGGTTTCTGTAATTGGTGACGATTTTCCCGAGGCTTTTCTGAAGGAAATGAAAAATCGTTCCATTGATCTTCAGGGACTTCAGATAAAAAAGGGTGAAAAGTCTTTTTTCTGGGAGGGAAAATACCACTACGATATGAATTCACGCGATACATTGGATACCCAATTGAATGTGCTCGCCGACTTTGATCCGGTTCTTCCGGAAAGTTACGTCGATTGCGATTTTCTGATGTTGGGAAATCTCGCCCCATCAGTGCAGCTCTCCGTACTTGATCAATTGGGTGCCCGACCTAAACTCGTGGTACTCGATACCATGAATTTTTGGATGGACATCGCAATGGATGATTTGAAAAAAGTGATCGCAAGGGTGGATGTATTGACGATAAACGACGAGGAGGCAAGGCAGTTGAGTGGGGAATACAGCCTTGTAAAAGGTGCCAGAAAGATTCTGGAAATGGGTCCGAGATACCTTGTCATCAAAAAAGGTGAAAATGGTGCCTTATTGATGGATCGTGACAGCATGTTTTACGCACCGGCCATGCCGCTCGAAGAGGTGATGGACCCTACAGGAGCCGGTGATACGTTTGCCGGTGGGTTTATGGGTTATCTGGCCAACTCCCGCGATATTTCATTTGAGAATATGAAGCGCGCCGTCATTGTCGGTTCAGCCATGGCCAGTTACAGTGTGGAAAAGTTTGGAACCGAAAGACTTTTGACGCTCACCGAAGAGGAAATCGATCAACGGATCCAGCTTTTTGTAGATTTGGTTGACTTTGATATCCTGCTCGTCGATTAGAAAAGAGATTTGTCTACTGATTCATAACCCTCATCCGGAGGGAGATTGGGTTGTTTGGCTGCGTTAACCGCCAGCCGATCGCAACGTTCGTTTTGTACGTGTCCGGCATGACCCTTAATCCATTCAAATTTTACCTGGTGTGGCGCTGAAGCGCGCAAATATCGCTTCCATAAATCCGGGTTTTTACGGTTTACGAATTTCTTTTTTTCCCAGTTGTTCAACCATTTTTTTTCAATGGCATCTACCACATACTTACTATCGCTGTACACTGTCACATCCGTACAAGGGTGTTTGAGTGATTCGAGGGCTATGATGACACTGAGCAATTCCATCCGGTTATTGGTAGTGAGTCGAAATCCCTGCGACAATTCCTTATAGTGGCCTTTATCAGTTGTCAGGATAGCCCCAAAACCACCTGGACCTGGATTTCCTAAAGCAGAACCATCCGTATAAATATTAATTCTCACGTTCTGCTTTTTTGTCAATCAGCTCCCCGATAATTTTTGGAAACCATCGGTGTTCAAGCGCCTGAATTTTTTTTCGCAGCGTATTTACTGATTCGTCATTCGCAAGATCCAGTCTTGCCTGAAAAATTATTTTGCCTTCATCGTAATGTTCATCCACATAATGAATGGTTATTCCACTTTCTTTTCGTTTGGCATCAATAACCGCCTGATGAACGTGATCACCATACATTCCTTTCCCCCCAAAATCGGGGAGCAGAGCCGGATGGATATTGATGATCCGGTTGGCATAATGTTTAACAATCAAATCCGGAACTTTTGCCAGAAATCCGGCCAGTACGATCATGTCAATGTTATAATCGTGCAGTTTTTCGAGCACATCATGGGAATTATGAGCGAATGTCCTGTTGGAAAAATGCAGGGAATCAATACGATTGTCCCGGGAGTGGTTCAGAACTCCAGCATCCATTCTGTTGGTAACTATCAATGCCACCCGAATAAATTCATGCCCTTCAAAATGTTGGATTATATTTAATGCGTTCGAGCCATTGCCCGAAGCAAATATGGCGATGTTGTACTTATCCATTCTGCCTGCAAATGTAATTTTCAAAACTGAGCGAATCACCTAACCGGGCAGGAAAGATGAAACCGCGATGTCTAACCAGAAGATAATCCCAAATCGTTTCAGCGATTTCATGTTTAAATTTACCGGGAAAAGCTTTCGACACCTAATAAAGTGATAACGGGCGGTATCAAAATTGACTTATCAAGTATTCAATTCCTGATATTTGACCTGGATTTGAGCATATACATGTGTCATCGGCTTTGACATACAATGTTTTCGGTAAGACCAGACATTCGTGTTCATCGAATACATGTGCGTATTTTGTAGATAGGGGTTTTATTCATTTATTTGCAGTCCAAAATCTAAACACTAAACCTGTACTGTTATGTCAGATATCAAGTCAAAAGTAACGAAGATCATCGTTGATAAATTAGGTGTCGACGAGTCTGAAGTGACCGCAGAAGCGAGCTTCACCAATGATCTCGGAGCAGACTCACTCGACACTGTAGAACTGATCATGGAGTTCGAAAAAGAATTTAACATTGCGATTCCAGACGATCAGGCTGAAAAAATTGGCACAGTAGGCCAGGCAGTGGAATATATTCAGAACAACGTAAAGTAAGAATATGGAGCTGAAACGCGTTGTCGTCACAGGCATCGGGGCGCTTACTCCTATTGGTAATACCGCCGATGAATATTGGCAAAGTCTTATCAATGGAGTAAGCGGAGCAGCTCCAATTACTCGTTTTGATTCATCAAAATTTAAAACCCAATTCGCCTGCGAGGTAAAGGGTTTTGATGTCAATGACCATTTTGACAGAAAAGAAGGTCGCAAATTAGACCCATATTCACATTTTGCCGTTGTTGCTTCCACAGAAGCTGTAGAAGACGCTGGCCTGCTCAACGCAAATATTGATGTTGACAGGATTGGAGTGATCTGGGGATCTGGTATTGGAGGCCTTACAACTGTTCAGGAGGAAATATTGAATTATGCCAAAGGGGATGGAACTCCGAGGTTTAATCCTTTTTTTGTACCCAAAATGATCGCCGATATTGCTGCGGGTCTGATTTCCATAAAATATGGATTCCGCGGTCCCAATTACGCTACCGTTTCGGCTTGTGCTTCTTCCACCAATGCCATAATCGATGCCTACAACCTGATCCGACTTGATTTGGCCGACGCATTTATTTGTGGAGGCTCTGAAGCTTCAATCAATGAAATAGGGGTAGGTGGTTTCAATGCGCTGCACGCCCTCTCTCAGCGCAATGAGTCTCCTGCCACGGCTTCCAGACCTTTCGATCGCACGCGTGATGGTTTCGTTCTGGGTGAAGGTGCCGGCGCGCTTATACTCGAAGAATTGGAACACGCCCTTAAAAGAGGGGCGAAAATCTATGCAGAAGTTGCCGGAGGCGGTATGTCTGCAGATGCCCACCATATTACAGCACCTCATCCCGAAGGTCTTGGAGCGCTTAATGTAATGAAAGCAGCTCTGAGGGATGCTAAGATGAATACCGCGGAAATTGATTATGTCAATGTACACGGTACATCTACCCCGCTTGGGGATGTGGCGGAAACAAAAGCAATTATTAAGACTTTTGGCGACCATGCATATCAGTTAAATATCTCCTCCACAAAATCCATGACAGGTCACCTTCTTGGCGCTGCGGGTGGGGTTGAGGCTATCGCCTGCATTCTTGCGGTAAAACACGATATCGTACCTCCCACAATCAATTTTGCCGAGCCGGATCCGGAAATTGACAATAAGCTGAACTTTACTTTCAATGAAGCTCAGGAAAGGGTGGTCAATGCTGCTCTGAGCAATACTTTTGGGTTTGGCGGCCATAATACTTCCGCTATTTTTAAGAAATTCAAAGGATAATCTGATTTGAATTTTAGATCCATTTTCTCAGGTAATCTGTCGCCCAGAGAACGGGAAATTGCGAAAATGTTAAAAGAGTATCTCTCGGTTTCGTACAAGCATATTGATGTCTATTTAGTCGCCCTGCGCCACAAGTCCGCGGCTCGAAACATTCACAACAAGCCCGATACAAGCAACGAGAGACTGGAGTTTTTGGGAGATGCCATACTGGACGCTGCCATGGCGGATTACCTTTTTAATAAATACCCCGACCTGGAAGAAGGTGAGTTGACCAAAATGAAAAGCAGATTGGTAAGTCGAATTAACCTGAATAAACTCGCAGAAAAGATTGGCGTTGATCAACTTTTGGAAACTGATCTCCAGGCAACGCATTCCCGCGAGTCTCTTGGCGGCAATGCACTGGAGGCGGTTTTGGGTGCCATTTACATTGATCTGGGATATGATAAAACGTATAAAGCCATCATTCAGCTTTTCGAAAAACATACGGATGTGATCAATGTGGCATACGTCGAATTGGATTTTAAAAGTCGCTTATTTGAGGAGGCACATAAAAGGAAAGTGGATGTTCGGTTTTCAACGCGGGTTATAGGCCAGGAAAATGGAAAAAAGATGTTTTTCTCCGAAGTATTTTTCGACCAGACAGTTCTCGGTTCCGGAGAGGGATTATCCAAAAAAAGCGCCGAGCAACTCGCTGCGAAATTTGCTTTATCACAGTTAAATCACTCAGAAGCGTAGTTTTTTCATAGCTTCGTGTTCGATTGACAAGAAGTATGGCGAAATTGGTCCTGGATATCATAGAAGAATACCCCTTTCTTCTTTTTGGGATCAGCTCATCTGCAAGTGATTATCGAATTTGCTGGAGTTTAAACAGGGCGCTTTCTCTTTCGATGAAGCGCGCAAAACCCGTGGAACTATTTAAAAAAGGATTTGATGTTACCGATCATTCGCTTTATACGTATACTTCAGAAATAGAACAAGCGACTTACAGATTCGTAGAAAACAGATCCGGGGGAAGTATCCTTCTTTCTGAAATTCCCAAAGCAGATTTTTTATTCATGGTAGACGATTCACCGGCTATTGATCCAA
>JBGTLS010000556.1:0-1614 GCA_041744015.1 Cryomorpha sp.
ATGAGTTTGCTACCCGACTGACCTTTAAGAAGTTTGCTGATATCCTCTTGTGATTTTCCATCCAGTTTCTTCCCGTCGATCATCAGAATTTTATCACCGGCTTTCAATCCGGACATTTGCGCAGGAAATCCTTCGTAGGGCTCCGCTATATAAATGTTTCCATCCACCTCGCGAATCAGACTTCCGATGCCTCCATACTGCCCGGTGGTCATAAACCGAAAGTCTTCAATTTCACTTTCAGTAATATAAGAGGTATATGGATCGAGTGATTGCAACATGGCATCAATCCCTGTCTTAATCAACTCACCCGGCTGGGTATCATCCACATAGAAAATATTCAACTCCCGGTAAAGGGTGGCAAAAATTTCCAGATTTTTTGAAATTTCAAAGAAGTTATCCTTGGGAGTGATGGCAAAAATGCCGATAGCAGAAGTGACGACCAATCCGCCAATCACCATGATTTTTTTTAACCGCTTTTTCATAAAATTTGAATTCGTGGACGCTAAAATTACAACCTTCGTGCCCTATTCCCTCACCCAGATAGACTTTGAAAAGATTCACGTCGTTAATTGTTGTTAACCTATTGATTTGACGAAAGTTTCAAAAATTTTTGATGTGCTTCCAGATAATTTTCGAGAATCAGACCAAAATCCGGCTCCTTGCCACCCAGATATATAACTCCGATGAGGAGGGTTTTATTGGAAGAAGGTTGATATGAGAGCCATATATCTTTTTGTGTTCGGTATATTTCTCTCAACTGTCTTTTTATCCGGTTGCGATCAACCGCTTTTCGCACATTGCGCTTAGGGACCACCATCAAAATTTGTCTCTGACGTTCTCTGTTATCGCTATCCCGAATGAGCCATTTGAGAGAAACAGACCCGCAACGGACGTTTCGGCCTTCGGCAAAAAGCTTGTCAATATCCTTTTTTGAGCAAAGGCGCTCGCGCTTTGGAAACCGGAGAGACATGATTCAAGTTTACGAAAAAGGCAGCCAGTGGCTGCCTTGATTTCGAGTTACACCCTGATCTATTTAATTTTTTTAATATACTGTTCAATAGCCATCGACATGCTTGGAACTCCAGGAGCCGGAGCATGCACGTTTAACTGCAGACCGGCATTGCGCACTGCATCGGCTGTGGTGCTTCCAAATGCAGCGATGCGGGTGCCATTTTGCTTGAAATCCGGGAAGTTTTTAAACAGCGATTCGATTCCAGAAGGACTAAAAAAGACCAGCATATCGTAATTCACATTCGCTAAATCAGAAAGATCACTGCATACCGTGCGATAAAAAATGCTTTTCGAATATTTGATATTGTACTTGTCAAGCAAATCTGTGATACTCTGCTTATGGATATCCGAACAGGGCAGAAGAAATTTTTCATTCTTGTGCTTTTTGATGATTTCCATCAAATCTTCAAAACTCTGCTTACCATGGAAAATTTTTCGTTTCCGATAGACGACATATTTTTGAAGGTAATAAGCCACGGCTTCGGACAGACAGAAATATTTCAGCGTTTCCGGAACAACGATACGCATTTCCTCACACATTCTGTAAAAATGATCCACGGCATTTCTACTCGTCAGGATCACTGCTGTATGTTCGGGAATATA
>JBGTLS010000557.1:0-2266 GCA_041744015.1 Cryomorpha sp.
CTCGACTACCCCGGCATCGGGCCACTCCACGCCCACCTTTTCGATGCGGGCCGTGCGAAATTTTACGGCATCACGGACGAAGAAGCCATGCAATCTGCTGTCACACTCAGCCGACTCGAAGGCATCATTCCCGCCATCGAGACCGCCCATGCGCTGGCCGTTTTCGACAAGGTGACCTTTCCAGAAAATGAAATCGCCGTGGTGTGCCTCAGCGGCCGCGGTGACAAAGACCTCGACACGTTTATCAAATGGGGAAAATACTGACAGCCATGAACAAAGACCAAGCACATCACGCGGAGGGAGCAGCTGCTTCCGCAAAAATGAAAGGCCGCATCGAAGCCGCTTTTGCTGACAAGCAAGGAAAAGCCGAAGGCCTGCTAAACGTGTACTTCACGGCGGGATTTCCCGAAAAGGGCGACACCCTCCGCATTGCCAAAGCCCTCGAGCGCGGCGGGGCCGATATGCTCGAAATCGGCATGCCCTTCAGCGACCCCATCGCCGACGGGCCCACGATTCAGGAAAGCAGCGGCCGCGCCCTCGCCAACGGGATGAACATTCCGACGCTCTTCGCGCAGCTCACAGATTTGCGGAAGCATGTGCGGGTGCCCGTGCTGCTGATGGGCTACCTCAATCCCATACTCCAATACGGCATGGACCGCTTCCTGGGGGATTGCAGCCGGGTGGGCGTGGACGGCCTCATCATTCCCGACCTGCCGCTGCAGGAGTACCTCGACCATTACGAGGCGCACTTTCGTGAAAACGGGCTGCGCAAGGTCTTCCTTATCAGCCCGAACACTTCAGAGGAGCGCATCCGCGCCATCGATCGCCACAGCACCGGCTTTGTGTACATGGTTGCCACGGCCGGCACCACCGGCGCCCGGTCCGGCATCGGCGCTGAGCAGGTGACCTACTTCGAGCGCATCGCGAAAATGAACCTCGAAAAACCCCGCCTTATCGGCTTCGGTATTTCCGATAGGGATACTTTCGACACTGCTTGCCGCTATGCCCAGGGAGCTATTATCGGGAGCGCTTTTATCAAGCAGTTGATGCAGGACGGGAGTGATGCGGGGATTGAGGGGTTTGTGAGGACTTTGAAGTGAAAAGGGCTGACTAATTCAAACATATTGGCTTAATGATTGCTCGATTTGAAAAAATTCAAACAACGTAAGTCATTTAGCTTGTATGAAAAAGTTTATAATTCCTGCTTTGGCCATTGTGATATTTCTGGCCGGATTGGCGGCATTGATGCTGCCATTTCTACCCTTTGGATGGTTGTTTGTCGCCCTTGCCGCCTTGTTGGTAGCGCCGTATTTTAAATTCATGCGTCGGTTTATCGCGTGGTTGGCTGAAAAGGATAATTCCGGGATTGTTGAAAAAGCGGGTAAAAAAGCCACCAAGTTATACCGCTGGGCAGACGATCATGAAAGAGCGGAGAAACTTGAAACAATTGTCGAAGAAAACAGCAATGGAAACGGTGACAATAAAAAAGATGATTAAACATTGAAAACCTTAAGTCTGCAATTTATTGCCACATAGTTAATATGGGTTTTTATCAATGCATTATCACTCAGGAAAAGCGAATAATTTAAATTTCAAATTATCTAAAAGCAGAGGATGAACATGTTTGTTCCAAATATAAATCTTCATGGTATCTGAAGCGCTGCGGGCAGGTATTTCCACAGAATAGGAATAGTGGTGCCAGGTGTTGATTTGATTGGTTGGTATTTCGTGAATTCGAATCGGGTTATACATGTATATTTCCCCGAGCGAATCACGCAGTTCTACCACCAGAATTGCATCGTCACGCAAATCGGTTGGGGCAGTTTTAAGGATTTCCAAATCAATTTCGACATATAAGGAGCGGCGTGTGACACCCCGAGATTCGAGCGGAACAGTCATCAGTGTATTAAAGTCCCTGTTCCGGTAATCGCTCACCATATTTGCGGAATTCTGGGGATCAACAGAAACAACGTCTGTATGCATCATTTCCTGATTTTCATCAAAATTGGACGACAAATCAAAAACCATTATTTTTTCTTTGTGATATGGAAGGATATCCTGGTTGCCTCCCAAAATACCATTGTAATCCGCACTGGTTTTTAAAAAAACATATTGGTATTTTTCAAAATTCATATCAGTGGGATGAATAATACCCCTGCTATACTGGTAAGATTGAATTAAATTGAAAACAGCGAGGAGAATCATAATGGGTATTAAAAGAAATCTCCTTAAGGACAGCGAACTATTATCAATGAGAAAAACCAGG
>JBGTLS010000558.1:0-7334 GCA_041744015.1 Cryomorpha sp.
GGCTTGCTTATTCCGCATTTCCACCGGGATCGGTTCATCGGCCTTATGCGACAAAAGAGCATGTTGATCCTTCGGCCACTCTTTGAGATTTACGTCATGTATTTCCATAACAGTTAGCTTAATGGGGAATGTAAATGTAACTTTTGAAGGTGGAAAATAAAAGGATATGTCGACTTTTTATTTGAATAGCAACGCGCACCGTCGGGTGTAGAAACTGGTAATACTTCTACACTGTGAGGTGCTTATACCGCACTTACAATTTAAGAAAGTCAATATCGACGAACATTCCAGTACCCATATCATTCAGATATTAAAGGTATTGACCTGCAGGGCGCGATCTATAATTAACGATATTTTAACAAGGCAGAATTTTTGACAAAGCCATGATGCGCCAATTTCTTATGATTGGCCTTACTTAACACTTATAAAAGCTTAAAGATGAAAAGAAGAAAATTATTTACCCTTGGTATCGCCTGTGCAGCAATCATGTTTACAACATCTTGTTCTGACGATGATGCTGATGCTGTTGGACCACGATTGGATGTAACGGAAAATATGTCGGGGTCTACTGGTTCGGAAATTACAGTTACCCCCGGATCTACACTGCAATTTATATGGGATGCGCGCAAAGGTGACACAGATTTGCAAACTTTCACTGTGTCCACATCTGGCACCAATACCGTGAGCCCAATTCCAACAAGTGAGCTTGGAGCAACTTTCCCGTATACAATACCCAATGCACGAAAAGCACTGTATATCGACACCCTGGAATTTAATGCTGGTTCAAATCTTGGTGTGACCACTTATACTTTCACTATTCGTGATGAGTTGGGCAATTCTGCTTCAAGATCATTTGATGTTACAGTTGCTGCAGCTTCTACGCTTTTATCAGCCCCACAAAATTTCACATGGCAAAGAGTAGGTGGACAAAATGGTACTGGATTGTCGCAATTCGGTTTGCAATGGACCAACAATTCAGCAACGAACGCAATTATTGCTGTTAATGGTGCTACCATGGTACCGCTTCAGGCTTCTGCATGGACCAACATTACAACCCAGGAGGAATTGGATAATGCCATCAATACTGGAACGCCTGTTACGCAATATACAGGAGTATCTTCTCAGCAATCAGGAACATACAATGATGTGTTGGGAGTATCGTATCAGGATAACAATTATCTGATTCACGTTACAAATGGAACCGTAACAACAGGTGGAAGCGGAACTACAATCGTTATCACCGGTCAGTACAAGGACTAAAGCGAGGTTTGAAATAATTGTAAAAATTATTCAAAACACATTAAGGATGTTGGATCAGGCGAATCAGCCGGTCCAACATTTTTTTTGACTAAAACTGACAATCTGATTCCAGATTTCAAATTTCAGTATTGACATATGCCTTGACATTCCGGATGCAATTTCATTGATTTAAATTTACGGTGCCTGTCTGGAAATTGTAATTTTGGACGATGGATTATCTTGATCAACTAAATGCCGCGCAACGGGAAGCCGTGGTAAACACAGAAGGACCGTGCATGGTGATAGCCGGAGCAGGTTCCGGAAAAACGCGGGTCCTTACATATCGCATTGCCCACCTTATCGGAAAAGGCGTTGACCCTTTCAACATCCTCTCTCTTACCTTTACCAATAAAGCTGCCCGGGAGATGAAAGAGCGAATAGCCCGCATCGTTCAGGGCACCGAGGCACGCAATATCTGGATGGGAACTTTTCACAGCATTTTTGCAAGAATCCTCCGCATAGAATCCGAAAAACTCAATTATCCTTCTAATTTTTCCATCTACGACTCGTCCGATAGCAAAAGCCTGATCAAGTCCATTTTAAAAGAAATGGGACTTGATGAGAAAATGTATAAACCCGGTTTCGTACAAAGTCGGATATCAGGCGCCAAAAACAACCTGATATCTCCAAAAGCGTATGCTGCCAACGCAGAAATTATGGCCGATGATGAGTCGAGCGGTCGTGGAAAGGTGGTTATAATTTATGCAGAATACAACAAACGTCTGTTCAAAGCTTCTGCAATGGACTTCGATGACTTGCTCTATAAGACCAATGTTTTACTTCGGGATTTTCCAGAAGTTCTTCACAAGTATCAGCACAAATTTAAATACCTGCTGGTCGATGAGTATCAGGATACCAATTTCAGTCAGTATCTGATTGTCAAAAAACTCGCTGCCTTGAATGAAAACCTCTGCGTTGTGGGCGACGATGCACAAAGCATTTATGGTTTTCGCGGAGCCAATATTCAGAACATCCTGAATTTCAAAAAAGATTATCCTGATTTTAAACTTTTCAAACTCGAGCA
Organism: Cryomorpha sp.; assembly: GCA_041744015.1. GTDB lineage: Bacteria > Bacteroidota > Bacteroidia > Flavobacteriales_D > Cryomorphaceae > JBBQZU01. The sequence continues at coordinate 2,324 of JBGTLS010000558.1, forward strand.
AAATTACCGATCGACCAAAGTAATCGTTGCTGCAGCCAACAGCATTATAAAAAACAACAAAGATCAGATTGAAAAATTGGTATGGACTGATAATGATCACGGTGAACTCATTCGCGTAAGCAGGTCGCTTTCCGACAACGATGAAGGCATGTTTGTAGCGGGGGACATTTTCCAAACAAAATCGAACAACCAACTAAACAACAAGGATTTTGCCATCCTCTACCGCACCAACTCGCAAAGCCGGGCTATGGAGGAGGCACTGAGAAAAAGAAATGTGCCCTATCGTATTTATGGAGGCATGTCATTCTATCAGCGAAAAGAAATTAAGGATCTCCTCGCCTATTTCCGGCTTTCTGCCAATCCCAATGATGAGGAATCACTCAAGCGCATCATCAATTATCCGGCGCGGGGTATAGGGAAAACCACTTTGGAAAAAATCACGGTTCTGGCATCCCAAAAAGACATTAGTCTTTGGGAAGTCCTGACGACCTATCTGCCTCAGCTGGATGTAAACTCAGGAGCCAAAAAGAAGGTGGACGAATTTGCCACCATGATCCAGAGTTTTTCGGCCCAACTCAACAAAACAGACGCTTTCTCTCTGGCCGACCACATCGCAAAATCTTCCGGACTGCTTCGTGACTTATATGCTGATAAGTCTCCCGAAGGACTGAACAGATTTGAGAACGTGCAGGAACTGTTGAATGGAGTAAAAGAATTTTCCGAAAGTGAAATGCCGGAGATGGAGGGTGAAAAGCCGAAGCTCGGGGATTTCCTTGTTGATGTTGCCTTACTCACTGATGCCGATCAGGATGATGGCGACAATGATAAAGTGAGTCTAATGACCATTCACGCTTCCAAAGGACTGGAATTCCCTTATGTCTATATTGTCGGCATGGAAGAAAATCTTTTTCCATCTCAGCTATCGTTAGGAGATCGCAGCGATTTGGAAGAAGAGCGCAGACTTTTTTATGTAGCACTAACCCGGGCCGAAAAACGCGCTACGCTCACATATGCTATCAGCAGGTATAAATATGGCAACCTGAATCATTGCGAACCGAGTCGGTTTATTGAAGAAGTGAGCGCGGAATATCTGGATATGCCAGGTCTCAAAGAAAACAGCTATGAAGAGCGAAATGTCAGCTTCGGGGGTAATAATTGGGGGAGTTTTGGAGGAAGAGGATTGCAGCGTGCATCCAAACCGGCGCAAGAGAACAAAATTGAATCACAACCATCACTTCCTGGCGGACGCCATCTGAAAAAAGTAGTATCGGCGGCCAATACAGGCAGCAATCAAAATTTTTCGGGAACGATAACCGCAGGAATGCAGGTAACTCATGAGAAATTTGGGAAAGGAAAAGTACTCAATGTAGAAGGCCAATCTCCGAACGAAAAAGCGACCGTATTTTTCCCCTCAGTGGGCCAGAAACAATTGTTGTTGAAATTCGCGAAACTGGAAGTGACCGGCTAAACACTGCACGGGCAAAATGCAATTTCTCTTATCTTATTGCTTACACAGCAGAATTAGAATTGATCAATGTTATGAATATGCGTATCATTGAGGGTTTATATTTTATCTTTACTTTTGACAAAACTAACAGGAACCGAACCATTGATTTTGCATTGTTGTTCCCATCTCAATCTCTGTCAGCTTCACATTAATTTTTATTTAAGCCTTTTACGGGCATTAAAATCAAGCCCATTCCCATATGAAAATATCTTACAATAGTCAGCGACCTGATCTCATTTTACCTGAATACGGCCGCGGCATCCACAACATGGTACATCACGCCACCACCATCGAAGACCGGGATGAGCGAAATCGCTGTGTCAAAGCGATCATAAGCACCATGGGAAACCTGTTTCCCCTGCTTCGCGATATCGATGATTTTCGACACAAACTTTGGGATCACATCCACATTATGAGTGACTTCAAACTCGATGTGGATTCACCTTATCCGAAACCCTCCCGCGAAACTTTTCAGGAAAAGCCCAAGCACCTGAAATATCCACAAAGCAAAATCCGGTTTGGCCATTATGGCAAGACCATCGAGCGGATTATCAAGGATGCTTCGCTTGAAGACGACGAAGAAAAGCGCAAACAAATGGCCGTCGGCATAGCGAATCTCATGAAAAGGACTTATGTGGTATGGCACCAGAACAGCGCAAAAGATGAGGTGATTGCCAATGACCTGAAAATGCTTTCTGAAGGAAAATTGGTGGTTGAAAACCCTGAAATTCTTGCACCGGTAAATCATATTGTTGCTCAATTGGGCATCTCTCAGGAATCGAATCAAAATCGCGGAAAAAAACGATCGAATAATAACCGCAATAAAATGCGTCACAAAAAACGCAATTGAGAATATGGGTGCATTTGAAATTATCGGGGGAACAAAACTGAAAGGCGAGCTCACACCCCAGGGAGCAAAAAATGAAGTTCTTCAAATACTTTGCGCAGTGCTCCTTACACCGGAGCGCGTAGAGATCGAAAATGTTCCGGACATCATTGATGTCAACAAATTAATCGATCTTCTGAGCGATCTGGGAGTAAAGGTTGAAAAACTCGGGGCTGAACACTACGCTTTTACAGCATCTGATGTGGATATTGAACATCTGCACAGTGAGAGTTTTAAGAAGAAAGGTGGTAGCTTAAGAGGCTCTGTCATGCTTGTTGGTCCGTTATTGGCGCGATTCGGCAAAGGTTATATACCCAAACCGGGAGGTGACAAAATTGGACGTAGGCGTCTGGACACACACTTTATCGGTTTTCAAAAACTGGGCGCTAAATTCAACTACGAGACAAAGGAAAATTTTTACCGCGTTGAAGCCAGCGAGCTCACCGGAACCTTCCTGCACCTTGACGAACCTTCTGTAACGGGCACAGCCAATATCATCATGGCCGCGAGCATGGCCAAAGGAACCACCACCATATACAACGCTGCCTGTGAGCCGTACATTCAGCAACTCTGCTCGATGATCAACAGCATGGGCGGACGCATTTCAGGTGCGGGTTCCAACCGACTCGTGATTGAAGGCGTGGAACGGATGACCGGATGCAAGCACCGGGTACTGCCGGACATGATTGAAGTGGGTAGTTTTATTGGCCTTGCGGCAATGACGCAGTCCGAGATTACCATCAAAAATGTGAATTACCCAATGCTTGGGATCATTCCTGAAACTTTTGCCAGATTGGGTATTAAAATGGAATTAAAGGGTGATGATATTTTTATTCCTTCGCAGGATAAATATGAAATAGAGACCTATATCGATGGTTCGATTATGACCATCAGTGATCATCCATGGCCGGGATTCACGCCCGACTTACTCAGCATCATTTTGGTGGTGGCCACTCAGGCCAAAGGTTCCGTCTTAATTCACCAGAAAATGTTTGAAAGCAGACTTTTCTTCGTTGACAAATTGATCGATATGGGTGCTCAAATTATTCTCTGCGATCCGCATCGCGCCACTGTCATTGGTTTGGGCCGACAAGTTGCTCTCCGGGGCATCTCTATGACTTCACCTGACATCAGGGCCGGTGTTTCTCTCCTTATTGCAGCCCTAAGTGCTGAGGGCAAGAGCACCATTCACAATATTGAACAAATAGACCGTGGATATCAACATATTGACACGAGACTTCAGGCTATAGGTGCCAATATCAAACGAATTTTGTAATTTGGAATGCTTCTTGTCAAAACCGCTAAAATAGAATTTATGAAAATGTTTAAATCTCTTCTGGTAATTGCAACTGTTACCGGTGCTTTGGCCTTCGCCTTACCGGCAAACGAATCTGACGATCACATAATTTCCTTCGATTCTATACAAAAGACAGGTAAAGTGGGATTGGAAGTTGGAGATACTGCTCCGGATATCGTGGCAACCGGTGTTGATGGGAAAGAAATTAAACTATCTTCTCTGAAAGGAAAAGTTGTTCTGATTGATTTCTGGGCGTCATGGTGTATGCCTTGCCGACGAGAAAACCCAAATGTTGTAAGTGCTTACACTAAATACAACAAAGCAAAATTCAAAGATGCCAAAGGTTTTGAGATTTACAGCGTAAGTCTTGATAAAAGCAAGGATAAATGGGAAGCAGCTATCATTCAGGATCAGCTAACCTGGAAATATCATGTGAGCGACTTACTTGGATGGGCATCACAACCAGCTGCCCAGTACAATGTGCGAAGCATTCCTCACAGCGTTTTAATAGACAAGGATGGAATCATACTCGCCAAAGACTTAAGAGGTAAAAACCTTCACCTTGCGCTTGATGAACTCGTAGCGAGTTTTAAGTAAAATGATTGTCATCGCTGATTTAAGCTAATAAGCAGGTTCAAATTTCAAACCCGCATAATCTCCATTTTGTGTACATTTCGCATGTATCCAAATTTCAAAAAGTTCAATGAGCTCATTCCTGTACAAATGGAAAGTGAAAATATTGAAATGGAGACCTTTAAGGAAGATTACTTACATTTCTAAAAAGGTTGTTTTGCCCGGTTTTCAGGGCCTCACACTACATCAGGTCTTTCTTTTTCTGTTGCAGGGATTGCAGAATGGGCGGATCACAAATAGGGCATCAGCCATTTCATTTAGGATTCTGCTGGCACTGCCCCCGATGCTGATCGTGCTTCTTTCCCTGATTCCATTCATTCCCATTGAGAATTTTCAGGAAAACCTGTTCGATAACATCGCCAGATTAATGCCAGTGAGCACTTTTGAGTTGGTGGAACAAACGCTCGATGATCTGATCAACCGAAAACAACAAACCCTCATCAGCATCTCTTTTGTGCTCGCCCTTTTTTACGCTTCGAATGCTATTGCAGCTATATTGGAAGGATTCAGTCACAGTTATCACCTCGAAAAAACACAGGGCACCATTCTTCAATATGGGCTTTCCTTTGGCCTGATGGTCATTCTCAGCGTCATCGTGGTTATCGGTGTTGCGCTCATTACATTCAGTGGAGCTTTGTTTTCTCATCTCCGGGAACTAAACATAATCGGTAGTGGTGTGATTGTGGTC
>JBGTLS010000559.1:0-13918 GCA_041744015.1 Cryomorpha sp.
CCCCGGGTAAATTTTCCATTTTCATCGCGGATTACCAGAGCCCTGTATGTATCGTTTGTCATACTTTGTCGATTGTGGCAATGCACTTCAGTTCAATGCCAATAGGGGTGGGAAGACTGTTAATTTCCACTGTTGTTCTGCAAGGTTGATTATCGGCAAAATACGTGGCGTAAATGCGGTTGTATGTGCTGAAATCGGCTTTCATATTGGTCAGATAAACTGTGACATCCACCAGGTTGGCCCAGGATGAGCCCGAAGCCTCGAGGATTAAACGCACGTTTTTGAATACGGAATGACATTGCGCTTCAATGTCGTAACTGGCAATGCTTCCATCCGGATTTAGTTCGACCCCGGGAATTTTTTTGGTGTTTCGCTCCCGCGGACCCACTCCGCTTAAGAAGAGCAGATTTCCAACACGACGCGCGTGCGGGTAAAGCCCAACGGGCTCTGGTGCTTTGTCGGAATTGTAAATTGGCGACTCAGTTGTCATTTATGTTATTTTGGAGATTCGAAACTACACAATGAAAACCAAATTACCGACCTTGGTAATATGGCTGGCAAACCGGCCGCCTCTTTTCTTGTTGTGTTCTCATGGCTTTAATCACCTTCACCGATCTGGGATTGTTTTGCGCGAAAGCGGATGTGTACATCGATCCCTGGCACCCTGTATCCAAAGCGCTCATTACTCACGCGCATGCCGACCACTCGCGGTCGGGAATGGGCTCATATCTCGCGCATCACCACAGCATACCCGTGATGCGTCACAGGCTTGGGGAGATTGAGGCTGAGGGCGTTGAATATGAGCAAAAAGTCACGATAAATGGGGTGGAAATCAGCTTTCATCCGGCCGGACATATCCCAGGGTCTTCACAGATTCGACTGGCTCATAAGGGTGAGGTTTGGGTGGTTTCGGGCGATTACAAGCTCACTGACGATAGGCTGAGTGCGGCTTATGAACCGGTGAAATGTCAACATTTTGTAACGGAAAGCACATTTGGATTGCCAGTGTACAAATGGCAACCCCAGGATAAAGTGATGCGGGATATCAATGCGTGGTGGGCCGAAAATAATTCAAATGGTATTACAACGGTTATTTTGGGATATGCACTTGGCAAAGCCCAACGCATTCTTGCGAATCTCGACGTCTCGATTGGGGAAATATTCCTTCACGGCGCCATCGCCAACAGTAATATTGCGCTGGAAGCCGCCGGTTATGTCTTTCCAAAATCCGAAAGAATAACCCGCGAAACAGACAAAAAAAGATACAAAGGTGCCATTGTAATAGCGCCTCCCTCGGCCATGGGTAGTGCGTGGATCAGGCAATTTAAGCCCTACCAGATCGGGACGGCATCTGGCTGGATGGCTTTGCGCGGTCCGCGAAGAAGGAGAAATGCAGATCGCGGATTTATCCTTTCCGATCATGCCGATTGGGCTGAGCTGAACGAGGCGGTAAAAATGTCAGAAGCTGAAAATATTTATGTCACTCACGGTTATACCTCTGTTTTTAGCAAATGGCTCGATTCAAAGGGTCTCAACGCCCAGATCGTGAAAACAGAATACGAAGGAGAACTCGCTGAAATCGGAGAATCGGCAACCAAAGACACAGACGCAGAATGAAAAGATTTGCCGAACTCATCGCCGCGCTCGATGGAACCTCCAAAACCCTTGAAAAGCGCAAAGCCCTTGTGGAATATCTGGCTTCAGCCAATGACAGTGACAAGCTCTGGTGTGTGGCCCTCCTTTCCGGGAAACGTCCACGCAGACCGGTTAAAACGAGTCTGCTCAGACAATGGGCTTCGGATGTATCAGGGGTGCCACTTTGGCTTTTTGAAGAGTCGTATTTCGTTGTAGGCGACCTCGCCGAAACCGTTGCATTGATTTTACCGGAACCGACAGAATCCAATGATAAATCACTTTCCGCAAGGATGGCTGAGCTACAGGAAATGCGCGAAATGGAAGACGATGTTATCGAAATCCTGATCAAAACAGCATGGAATGAAATGACCCAAAACGAACGGTTCGTTTTTAATAAATTGATAACCGGAGGTTTTCGCATCGGGGTTTCACAAAAGCTGATGGTGAAAGCACTGGCCACCCATCTCGGAGAAGAGGAAAATCTGATCGCTCACCGGCTCATGGGCGACTGGTCTCCCACATCCACTGATTTTAAAAGCCTTTTGGAAGAACCGGATGCCAATGAAAATCTCTCACAGCCATACCCATTCTATCTGGCCTATCCCATCGAAGTTGCACCAGAAACGCTTGGGGATACAGGCGAATGGCAATTTGAATACAAATGGGATGGAATAAGGGGGCAAATCATCAAGCGAAAAGGAGAAATATTTATCTGGAGTCGGGGTGAAGAATTGGTGACCGATCGGTTTCCGGAATTGTCTGCGCTGCTTGAATTTTTGCCGCGCGATTGCGTCATCGATGGAGAAATTATGGCTTTTAAGGACGGCCAGCCGCTCAGTTTTAATCATCTCCAAACCCGAATCGGAAGAAAAACAATATCGAAAGCCATACTGGAGAAATCTCCAGTGGTATTGATCTCCTATGACCTGCTCGAACTCGAAGGAAAGGATTTAAGACAAACAGCACTTGTCGACAGAAGGGAATTGCTTCAATTGCTGATTTCTGAAACCAATCAGCCCGCACTTCTTGTCTCAGACGTTTTGGAGATCAACTCCTGGGACAAGGCTGCAGAATATCGGGCTAAGAGCAGAGAAGTTTTTGCCGAAGGCCTGATGGTGAAAAGAAAGTCGAGCGCTTACCAGGTCGGGCGAAAAAGAGGTGATTGGTGGAAGTGGAAAGTGGATCCAATGAGCATTGATGCCGTAATGATCTACGCCATGCGCGGTCATGGCCGAAGGGCCAACCTTTTTTCCGATTACACTTTTGCGGTCTGGCAAGGGGAGGAGCTCGTACCTTTCGCGAAAGCGTACTCTGGCCTCACCGACAAGGAAATGGGTGAAGTCGACAGATTTGTGAAAAAAAATACCATCGAACGGTTTGGACCTGTGAGAAGTGTTACCCCGACCCTTGTTTTTGAAATTGGTTTTGAGGGAATTGCGCCAAGTCCGCGACATAAATCAGGGATTGCCCTCCGGTTTCCCCGCATGCTTCGGTGGAGGAAAGATAAGAAGCCTGAAGAAGCGAATTCACTGGAAGATCTCAAGGGTATTTTAAATGCGTATAATTCTTGAAAATCAAACTTTTTGCGATAAAACGGATTGTTTTGGATTCCAATAAAATCTGAATTTTTTTGTTGTAATCTGAAGTGATTCAGACACTGGCCGTCTCAGAATCTTCGTTGATGATGATTTTATAATAGTTTTGCGGCGAAATTTAACGCAGATGTTTCAGAAACTTGGGGCGACATTATTTCTGTTGTTCTTTATCTTTTCCGCTTTCGCGCAAAAGTCCAATGTGAGCATTTCAGGCTACCTCACCGACGGCTCCTCCGGTGAAGCGCTTATCGGCGCTACCGTATACGATAACCGATCGGGCAAAGGAACCACATCCAATCATTATGGTTTTTACAGTCTCACTTTACCCATTGATAGTGTTCGTTTACGGTATTCATATGTGGGATTTCAGACCCAGGAAGTGGTACTGTTGCTAAATACAAATCTTACGCGTGACGTTGCCCTCTCGGGTCTTGCGGAGCTGGAAGGGGTGGAAATTATCGGCACGCGAGAAGATCAGATGCGGGAGCGATCTCAGATGAGTACCATCGATGTGTCGCTCGATAAAGTGAAATCTTTACCCGTATTGCTCGGTGAGCGGGATGTTTTGAAAACCATTCAATTGTTGCCAGGCGTTCAGAGCGGGTCTGAAGGAAGTTCGGGCATCTATGTGCGGGGCGGTGGACCCGATCAGAATTTGATTCTCCTCGACGGGGTGCCCATTTACAATGCCAACCACCTGTTTGGCTTTTTCTCTGTATTCAATACAGACGCCATCAACTCCGCCAAAATCATTAAAGGGGGATTTCCAGCGGAATACGGGGGGCGATTGAGTTCCGTGATCGATCTGCGGATGAAGGAAGGAAACAACAAAGAAATACACGGTGAGGGAGGCATTGGCCTCATATCATCCAGACTCACCCTCGAAGGACCTATTGTGAAAGAGAAGACCTCGTTTATGGTTTCCGGCCGCCGCACCTATATCGACGTGCTCACACGACCCATTATTCGCAGCCAGGGCGACGTGGATGGCGGGTATTATTTTTATGATCTCAATGCCAAGGTCAACCACAAGTTTTCGGATAAAAGCAGGTTGTATCTGAGCGGATATTTCGGTCGGGACCGTTTTTTTGCGAAGGATGAATACAGTTCAGAAGGTGCCAATACATCCTATGAAGATCGGTTCGAATCGGCTTTGCAATGGGGCAATGCGATCGGTGCACTGCGTTGGAATTACGTCTTCAATCCCCGACTTTTCAGCAATACCACCGTCACTTACAGCCAATATAATTTCGGGGTCTCCAATGAATCGGAATACCGCCGGGTGGAATCCGGTGTGACAACAGAGAATTTTTCGAAAATCGAATATCTCTCCGGTATCGAGGATTACAGCGCTAAAATTGATTTCAACTTCATCCCATCTCCCGATCATTACATCAAATTTGGAGGGGCCTACATTTATCACACTTTTAAGCCTGGAATCAACCGGTTTACAGACCGCACGGAGTTGACTTCTCAAGACACCTCTTATGGTTCGGCCAATATCTTCGCCAATGAATTTTACACATACATCGAAGATGACTTTCGAATTACCGACCGGCTCAAAATCAATGGAGGTCTTCATTTTTCGGGATTCAATGTTCAAAGCACCAACTATTTTTCGTTGCAGCCGCGTGTTTCCGGAAGGTATCTGCTCAATGAACTCACTTCCGTAAAATTGTCATACGCACACATGGCCCAATATCTTCACCTCCTCACGAATTCCGGCATCGGTTTGCCGACAGATTTGTGGGTGCCTCCCACAGAAAATATCAAACCCCAGCTCGCACATCAGGTGGCCACAGGAATTTCTCGAAATGTGATGAAAGACTATGAAGTGACTTTCGAAGCTTATTATAAAACGATGGAAAATCTCATCGAATACCGTGATGGAGCCTCCTTTTTGGGAAATGCGAGCGATTGGCAAACCAAAGTGGAACCGGGCAGGGGGTGGTCGTATGGGGGAGAATGGCTGATTGAGAAAAAAGAAGGGAAGACCACGGGTTGGATCGGGTATACCTTGTCATGGACCAACAGGCAGTTTGAAAACCTGAATTTTGGCGAGACTTTTCCATACAGATATGACCGGCGCCATGATGTATCGGTGGCAGTGACCCATGCATTCAATGAACGGGTGGATATGGGACTGGTTTGGGTGTATGGCACCGGCAACGCGGTAAGCCTTCCAACAGAACGTTATCAGGGCCTAAACCAGTTCGGAAACAGTTCTGAAATTAATCGCGAAATAGGACACATTGAATCGAGAAACAATTACCGCATGCCCGCTTACCACCGGCTCGATCTGGCCGTCAATTTGCACAAAAAAACGCGGTACGGCAGCCGCACCTGGAGCTTTGGCCTGTACAACGCATATAGCCGCCAAAACCCTTTTTATCTGTATTTTTCTCAGGATGACAGGGGCAATCAGCGGCTGACGCAGTTGAGCCTTTTTCCGATCATTCCGTCCATCAATTACAATTTTAAATTTTGATGTGGTGATGAAAAACATGCAAAACATATGCTCGATGGCCCTGCTGTTTCTCCTGATGAGTTTTCTCATCGGCTGCGAAAAGTATATCGAGTTTGAAGGAGAAAACAAGCCACCAAGGCTTGTGCTGAACGGGGTAATGCGTCCGGATTCGGTATTTGAAATTGCGTTGAGCAACAGCCTCGGATTTATCGATATCGGCGAAATTGCACCCGTAACCAATGGGACAGTGGGAGTGTACAACGAGTCGAACGTGCTGATCGATGAACTCCAACATTTGGGTGAAGGCATTTACCGCGGATCCATGATGCCCCAAATCGGCGAGCGTTACACAGTAAGGGCTGCTGCTCCTTCCTTTACTGAAATTACCGCTTTGGACATCATTCCGGAACCTGTACCAATCGCCGATTGGGATACTCTGACTGTTACAGACAACAACGATCCGTTTTGGGACTTTCAGGAAATTAAAGTTTCATTTAGCATAAGTGATCCTGTAGCAACTGCGAATTTTTATCACTTGGAAATATTTATGGTGCAGGAATATTATCTGGAGCCGGTTTATGATCCGTTTACAGGCGAGTTTTCTTATGATACCATTTATTACCCTGAGCCGGTGGAACAGAAAGTTGGCTTTTCATTCAACGATCCGGTGCTTACGGCTGAGTATGACAATACCCTTGGAGAAAATTGGGTGTATGCGGATGCAGTCACTTTTACGGATGAGTTGTTTAATGGAAATACTCGTACTTTTTCTGTAAACATGAATTATTATGGAATAGGAGGAGAATCTGGAATTGGAGGCCGGTTTGAATTGCGTCTCTCGTCGGTCTCCCGCGACCTGGGTCAATATCTCCGCACACGGGCCCGATACGAGTATGTTTCGGGTGATCCATTCTCGGAACCTGTACAGGTATTTTCAAATATTGAAAACGGTCTGGGCATCTGGGGTGGGGCTTCGAGCAGCAGCGTATTCATCGATTTTGACTGATCTGGAGATTCCTTACTTTTCGCGAAAGCGGGTAAAAAATAAAAAAGTGTTGTAACTAATCGACGGGGGTGGCCGTCACATCCGCAACCAGTCACATAAGCCTATGACGGTAGATGATTACAATAAATGTGTAGATGCCCACGCCGACGGGCTGTATCGCTTTTTGCTGAAGCATGTGCGCGATACAGAACTGGCGAGAGATCTCGTGCAGGAATCATTTTTGAAAATGTGGCAGAAAGTGGAAGAAGTGGACGCGCTGAAAGCGAAAAGTTATTTGTTTTCCATCGGATATCACACCATGATCGACCAGATAAGACGTGATAAAAAGAAAGGCAACTTTGATGAAGTCGATCCCCGAAAGCTCTCCCATTCAGGTCAGTATTCAGATTTGAATGAAATACTGCACGAAGCGCTTGAAACCCTGCCTGCCGCACAAAAAACCGTGATTCTTTTGCGCGATTACGAAGGGTACAGTTACGAAGAGATCGGAGAAATCTGCAACCTGTCCGAATCGCAAGTGAAGGTTTATATTTTCCGGGCCCGCAAAGCCCTTAAAGAGTACATCGGAAGCATTGATATGGTATTGTAATGGAAGAAATAAACAAAGACAATTACGAGGCGTACTTTCTGGATTTTGCCGAAGGCAATTTGTCTGAAGAAGGCATCCGGGCGCTGGAGGTATTTCTCGATGCGCATCCCGAACTACGCGAAGAACTTTCGGATTTTGAAAATATTTCCCTGGAGGGCAAAGAGGATTTGCCCGGTGAAAACTGGAATAAACTGAAGAAACCTTCCCTTGAAATCCTGATGAGTGACAGCGTCGCCAGAGAGGAGTTATACTTCGCTGCAGTGGAAGGCACAATTTTACCGACTGATAGTGAAATGCTGGAAAAACTCCTTTCCAGAAATGAATTTACAGTCGAATATACGCTTTGGCAAAAAACAAAATTAGAAGCTGACCTGACTGAAGAAGTAGAAAAAGATCTGATCTATCAGTTTGGCCTCGATAGACCGGTTTCGGTTTCAAATTATGAAGCTTATCTCGCAGCATTTACTGAAGGGCTGTTGGATGAAAATCAGATTATACAGCTCGAATCATTTGCCGCAAGGCTGCCTTCCGGCAAAAAGGATCTGGCTGTCGCCAAAAATTTGCGGCTCCAACCAGCCAGGGGAATATTTTATCCGGATAAGAAATCCCTCTACAGGAAAGAATCCAAATTGAAACTTTTCTGGATTTATCGCGCTACAGGCGTGGCCGCTGCATTGCTGATAGGGTTCCTGTTCTGGACTACAATTGGAAATGAAACTTCCGTTTCAAATCAATCGGTGGCGGAGAAGAATATTCCGGCGATTGAAAAAGATTCGTCAAAAAGCAAAGAACAAACACCCACCCCCGAGGCGGATAGTTCTATTACGCAACCAGCCGAACGCATTGTGAAACCCAACCTGAAAGACTGGGAAATCCGCGAGCCTGATCCGGTGGAGTATGCACAGGATGTTCGGCAGGAAAAGAAAATAAATCAAGTCGTTCCGATAGAATTGAAACCTGCAAGTGTTGTCGATTTCGAAGAAGATTACGAATTGGCTGCAAATGATGAATCAGAGAAAGATCAAATCGAACCAAATACGATAGAAACCTCAGAGCCTGATAACGGGGAAACGCTTGCGTCAATTGACAAACAGGGTCCACAATATCTTACACTTGGGCAACTGGCCGAACAAAAAATAAAACAAACCCTTGATGTGGATGTGGTGGAGCGCGATGCCATGGCATTGGCTTTCGCCAAAAAACTGACTGATAAAGCCAGTCAGCTGGTCGACGCAGAGGTGAGCCGGGAAGGCAATACATCCGCTGCGGGAGACGAAAGCCTCACTTATACTGTGCGTGTGGGAAGTTTCAAAGTGAGCCATGTAAAATCGAAGTAGCTGTAACTTATCGAACCCCCTGTCCGTCACAAAATCACACAATTAAAAACGCATTAAAATGAAAAAGCTATTCACCCTGATCGCAGCGCTTGGAATCACAGGTCTTGCCATCGCACAGGTTGAGCCAACGACTCCCGATAGCCTGGAGGTAGCTCCCGCCGATACTGCAAAAGTCCAAAGATTTTCAGAGGATACCACATATATCGACCTGAAAAATGCCAAAATCACCATCATTAGCAAAACGAAAGAGGAAAAGGACGAGAAGAGAACTTCCAGAAGCGATAAATATGAGCTTGCCTGGTGGAGTGGTATTGATATCGGGGTGAATGGGATTATGGGCGATGATTACCGCACGGAATTAAATCCAAACTTTGATTTCTTTGAGCCTGATTACGGCAAGTCAAGGTACATCGCCTTCAATTTTGCCCAGTTAAAAGGAAGAATAATTAAAGATTATGTAGGAATCACCACCGGACTTGGCGTACAGATATACAATTACAAATTCAGCGGTGACAATGTATTCACCTTTGGCGACAGCCTGATGGCCATGCCTTCCGGAGAAGTGAATATCTCAAAAAATAAATTGCGCGCTTCGTATCTCGCTGTTCCCCTCATGCTGGAATTCAATACCTCTCTCGACAGGGAAAAATCGTTTCACATCAGTGCAGGTGTAGTGGGGAAAGTGCGGTTTGAAAACATGTACAAGCAAAAATTCAGCTTCGAGGGTAGCGACAGCAAAACCAAGCTGAAAGGCGATCTCGGACTAAACAGATGGGGTGCTGACGCCATCGTACGGGTGGGCTACAGAAATCTGACTTTATTTACGCAAGTCGGATTGCTGCCACTCTTTGATGACACAGATCGCAATCCTGAACTATACGCTTTTGCAGCGGGTTTGCACATCAATTTCTAAAACTAATCTTTATATAAAATCAAAAAAGGATCGCCAGAGCGATCCTTTTTTATTACATATTATTTGATTTGAAAGTCAGATTTTACTTATCTGGATTTTCCACCACTTTGGGCACTTTGAAATAAAATGAATCGTGTTTGGGAGCATTTTTCAGCGCCTCGGCCTGAGTCAATTGTTCGGTAACGACATCTGGCCTGAATACATTCACCTCTGGATTCATAAAAATTAGCGGATCCACTCCTTCGGTGTCGAGTTCTTCCAACTGGGCTACAAAATTGAGCATACGGTCCATGTCGTTTTTGATCTGTTCCTTTTCGTCCGTATCAAATTCGAGCATTCCCAATCGGGCAAGTTTATCTATGAGCGCGTCGTCTACCTTCATATGAATGCAAATGTAAGGAATATGTTTGTGGGCGTCACGCGCCACTTCCCTGACTTTCACTTTCGCCGGATTGTCTAATTTAGCGGACCAAATTTTACTCA
Source organism: Cryomorpha sp. (assembly GCA_041744015.1). Classification (GTDB taxonomy): domain Bacteria; phylum Bacteroidota; class Bacteroidia; order Flavobacteriales_D; family Cryomorphaceae; genus JBBQZU01. Next base: position 10,026 of record JBGTLS010000559.1, read on the forward strand.
TGTCCCGAATTCTTACAGGCGTTCAAAGCACCGGTATTCCCCATTTGGGAAATATCCTTGGTGCCATTCAGCCGGCCATTGCACAGGCAAATGAAGGTGGCAACGACGCGTTTTTGTTTATCGCCGATCTTCATTCGCTTACCACCATTAAAAACGCCGATGAGCGAAAAACCTACGTGTATAGTGCAGCTGCCACCTGGCTTGCATTCGGGCTTGACACCGATCGCCACACATTTTACCGGCAAAGCGATATCCGTGAAGTGGCGGAATTAACCTGGTATTTGTCCTGTTTCACGCCTTTTCCTATGTTGGCCAATGCACATAGTTTTAAAGACAAGAGCGATCGCCTCGCTGATGTTAATGCAGGCTTGTTTACGTATCCGGTGCTGATGGCGGCCGATATCATGTTGTACAATGCGCACTTTGTTCCCGTTGGAAAGGACCAGTTACAACATCTAGAAATGACCCGGGATATTGGCGCAGCTTTCAACCATCAATTCGGTGATACCCTTGTGATTCCGGAAGCACGAATCGTGGAAAATACCAAACTCGTGCCTGGTATCGACGGTCAGAAAATGAGTAAATCGTATGGAAATGCGATCAATATATTCGACGAGGAAAAGATTTTGCGAAAGCGGATTATGAAAATCATCACGGACAGCAAAGAAGTGGCTGAACCCAAAGATCCGGATTCGTGTAATGTTTTTAATATTTTTAAACTCTTGGCTTCAGAACAAGATGTTGCTGAAATGAGAGAGCGGTATACCGCCGGTGGATATGGTTACGGAGAGGCCAAACAGGCACTGTTCGAAACGCTGATAAGTCGTTTTGCTGAAGAGCGGAAGAGGTATGCCACCTATATGGGCAATCCTGCATTGCTGGAAAGCGAATTATTCCAGGGAGCGCAAAAAGCGCGGATTGTGGCCAGAGAAGTGATAGGAAAAGTTCGGGAAAAATTGGGTTACTGAAGAATGCTCAGACATTCTGAGACCAGCTTTCGGTTGCGCATGTTTTCTGTAGCGCGGGCCTCATTGGAAAGAACTTCCGGACGTTGAACTTTGCGCTGTCGGTCTACGGGGTGGGAAGTTTTGGCGTATCTGTGTTTGTAGAGTTCATCCTGAGAAACCCAGGCAAGATTGTCGAACCGGTTGTTGCGTCGGTCATAATCTTTGTGAACCACGTAAGGTTTATCAGGATCATAGCCCTCAACAAAAAATTCAGCGACAAGTCTGTGGAGGTAGATGGTTTCGCGGCTTCCGGTACGGGTGGTAAATGAGATATACTTATAGCCACCGATCTCCCGCGTCATAAAGATATCTTCTTCTTCCCGGCCTTTCTTGATGCGCACCACATTTCCGAAGCTGGACAACTTGAAATGATGGAGCAAAGGTTCCCCATTCAATTCAGTCATTAAGATCCATTTTTCAGTAGAAGCATCGGGAGACATAACAGGGTCTTTATCTAAAACTTAAGTGAAGTTAAAGAAATTCACAAGGATTGGTTCCCGAAGTTGTGTTTTTTATTGTTAATCAGGTAGTACCCAACCATTCGAAGGTCCGGGAATACCTTATTCCACGGTCAAACCGTACTTGCTCATATATTTTTCAAACAACTCATCCTGATGGGTTTTGAGGTTTAATGGTTGGCCCATCAGGTAAGCATCGCGGATGACGCTTGTGCGCATATCGAATATGTCTCCTTCAGAGATTACAAAATTGGCCTGTTTTCCAACTTCAATACTCCCGGTGAGGTGATCGATGCCCAGTATTTTCGCAGCGTTGATTGTAGCACCCTTAAGCGCGGCTTCCGCCGAAAGGCCATATCCCATAGCCGTACCGATGTTGAATGGCAGGTTTCTGTTTTGCATAGCCTCCATATCGCCATCCATTTCAAAACAAAACAGCACCCCGGCTGCATAGAGTTTTGCTGGCAATGAAAATGGTGCATCTATAGCATCTTCTGCAAACCGCGGCACGCTGTTCACCCGCCGTACCATCACACTCACCTCGTTTTCGCGGAGCATATCCGCTGCCATCCAGCTGTCGTAACCTCCTACGATGGTGAGTTTCGCAATGCCCATGGCCCGTTTAAAAGCGACGGCTTCGCGAATTTCCTTAATAAATTCGGCGTGTACGTACAGCCGTTTTTCACCGTTGAAAATTCCCCGCATGCTCTCCAGTTTCAGATCGCGCTCCAGCGGGTCGGCCCGCCGTGCATAGGCTTTCGCCTGTTCGAAAAACTGCCTTATTTCGAGCAGATTTTCTTCGTACTTATCGTCGGTTTCGTATCCCTGTGGGTCGTCCCGGTCTCCTTTTCTTTTGAACATGTGCGGCCAACTCATGTGCATTCCTTCATCAATATTGTAAGCTGCATCTTCCCAGTTCCAGCCTTGGAGTTTTACCACAGATGAAGTGCCGCTGATTACGCCTCCGCGGGGGCAGATTTGTGCAAAGAGAATACCGTTGGCCAGCACGGTTTGTGAAATGTCACTCTCAGCGTTATATGCAATAAGGGATCGCACATTGGGATTCATTTTTCCAGCTTCGCTGTAGTCTCGTGTGGCCCTTACGGCAAATATTTCGGTGAGGCCAAGCGTGGTATTCGCGGCAATCAAACCGGGGTACAGGTGCATCCCGGTACGGTCTAACACTTCGGCGTAATCTGCCCGGGAAGCGTTGCTTGCCTTTCCGGCAAAAGTGATGAGACCATCCTTCACACCTACCGCTCCATTTTCGATGGGAGTGCCAACAGCTGTGTGGATAAGCACCCCGGTAATGAGAAAGCTGGGAAATTCTGTTTGAGCTGAAATTCCAGCGGCCGCGAAGATAAATAGAAGGGAGATCAGGATTGCGCTGAATTGATATTTTGGAGATACGCGATCGTTTTTCATATGCAATATTTTATTAATCTTCAGAATCGCAGTGGTAGTAACGCTCCATTTTCCGCTCGGGCTTTTTGGTTTCTTCTCCACCGTTTTTGGCTTTCTCCATGAGGTTGGCTATCCGCGCGCGCTCAGCGCTGTCGCGTTTCATGAAAGCCTCACTTTGACTTCTGTCAAAATACCTGCGACCATCTACGAATGTGACTTCAGCTTTGGAATAAACGGAAAGAGGGTGTCCCGACCAAATTACGATATCTGCGTGTTTGCCGGGTTTAAGACTTCCCACATATTCATCCACGTGAAGCATTGTGGCGGGATTGAGGGTCACCATTTTTAGGGCGTCACTTTCGCTCATTCCGTTGTATTTCACGCTTTTTGCGGCTTCCTGATTGAGTCTTCGACCCATTTCCCCGTCATCTGAGTTGATGCCTGTCAGCACGCCCATTTCATGCATCACTCCCGCATTATGCGGTATGGCATCTTTTACTTCGTACTTATAAGCCCACCAGTCGCTGAAAGTCGAACCGGCTGCTCCGTGTGCTTTCATTTTATCTGCCAGTTTATATCCCTCCAGAATGTGTGTGAATGTGTTGATGCGAAAACCCATGCTGTCGGCTACATGCATCAACATATTGATTTCGCTCTGTACATAGGAGTGGCAGGAAATATGTCGCTGACCTTCCAAAATTTCCAGCAGGGCTTCCAGTTCCAGATCGGTACGGAAAGTAGTTTCTTCCGTTTTCTTCTTCCGTTTAGTAGCTTTTTCTGAAGATGAACTCATTTTTTTCAACTCCCCATACTCCCTGGCGCGATAGAAATAGTCGTAATAGAATTGTTCAACCCCCATCCGCGTCTGGGGATACCGGCTGCGATAAAGGTCGCCCCAGTTGGTTTGTTTCACATTTTCGCCCAGCGCGAATTTGATGAATCCCGGCGCTTCCGCAAAAATCATTTGATCCATCGGCTGGCCCCAGCGCAACTTGATAATGGCAGATTGACCTCCAATGGGATT
>JBGTLS010000560.1:0-3765 GCA_041744015.1 Cryomorpha sp.
AATTTGAAGGTGAAGCAGAAATAAATGGCATTCCCCTGGAATTTGTGCTCGAAGGATCGTACGAAATCGACGCCGAAGGTACGCTTATCATTACCCTGTCGGGCGAGCTCGACGGCGATGACATTGAAGAACGAACGATTACCTTAACCCGATGAGAAGTACCCTTACAATAATTGGATGTTTCGGCATCCTCGCAGCCTGCCAAAATCCGGCAGATTCCAATCCGGAAACAACAAATACAAGTGCCGATACGGTTTCCACGCCAGTGGTGATCCAGCCCCGGGCTATAAGCCAGCCGGTGATCCACGATACCGATGATCCGGCCATTTGGATTAATCCAAACGATGAAATGCAAAGCCTCATCATCGGCACAGACAAAGACATCAATGGGGCCCTTTTTGTGTGGGATTTGGACGGGCAGATTGTTGATACGATTTCCGGTCTGCAAAGACCAAACAATGTGGACGTGGGTTATGGTCTCATGATTAACGGTGTGAAAACCGATATTGCCGTCACCGGCGAGCGGTTTACCCACAATCTGCGGGTCTTTTCCCTTCCGGAAATGAAGCCCATAGACGGTGGCGGCATTCCCGTATTTGAAGGCGAAACCGGCGAAGAATTTCGCGACCTGATGGGAATAGCTGTATGGCAGGTGCCAAACGGAGATGTACACGTGATCATGGGCCGCAAAACCGGCCCGACTGATGGAACCTACCTGTGGCAGTACAAACTCTCCGGCAAAAAAGATGGAACAGTGGGAGCGGAGCTGGTACGCAAATTTGGTCAGTTCTCCGGCACCAAAGAGATCGAAGCCATTACCGTGGACAATGCACGCGGATACATCTACTACAGCGATGAGCAGGCAGGCATGCGCAAGTACCACGCAGATCCGGCAAAAGGCAATGAAGAGCTCGCGTTTTTCGGAAGAGAAGGATACCTGGACGACAATGAAGGCGTGACCATTTATGAACTTACCGAAACTGCAGGCTACATCATCGTGAGCGATCAGGCGCGCAATGCCTTTCGCGTGTACCCGCGTGAAGGTGCCGACGGAAACCCACACAATCACCCGGAAATCGGTGTGTTTTACACCGCAACCAACAATTGTGATGGCGTTCAGATCGTCAACAACAGTTTTGGCGGAAAATATCCCGGCGGCCTGATGGTGGCCATGAGCGACGACAAGACCTTTCAGTTTTACAGCTGGGATGATCTGACAAAAGGACAATTTGAAAGTGTGAAATAAATTTGAGTTGAGTAGGTAAAAAAGGAATCCCCCCTGAGAAGCATCGCTTTGTCAGGGGGGATTTTCTTTTAAAGGCTTGAAGCCTTTTTTTAGGGGGAGACTAAATGTCTCTGCGGGGATTGGTTATCTGGCCAAAATAGAAAGCACAGTGACATCTTTCAAATCGAAGTTAAATTCATATCTGCAGATAACATGTCAGGTTAATATTGATACATAAGCTGGAGATAATTCCCCATTTTTCACAATTTATTTTGTTCGGTGCCAATTGTCATAATTCGAAAGTGAAATCCCCGGACGTTACATAAAAAATTGATTGTCAGTAATATAAATCATTGTATCCTGCCAATATTTACCTTTAATTAACCTTTGACATCCCGACAAGGCACTATCTTTGCCCGCTTTCTAAAAAAATAAAAGTCATGAAAAGAATTTTGCTTTTGCTCACAATGTGTTCTGCACTTACCGTTGCTCAGGCTCAAAGCCCTGTCGGTAAAGGTGGAAAACAGCTCAATTTCGGGGTCGGATCGTATTACGGATATCTACCCATGTATGTCGGTCTGGATTTTGGAGTTCATCCCGATATTACAATCGGACCACAGGTGGGATTTGACCTATATCTTGATTATATCGTTGTAAATGGTCGCTTCGATTACCACTTCAACACGATTTTAGATATCCCCCAGGACTGGGATTTCTATGCTGGATTCAATGTAGGATTTCTTGCATTTTTCGAGGATGACTACCGCGATAGAAATCGTCCCAACAACCGATATCGCAACCATGATACTGGAGTAGATTTAGGTCTTCAGGTTGGTGGACGTTATTATTGGAGCGATTGGGGCGTCAATGTAGAACTCGGCGGTGGGAGATATTCCACAGGAGCACGTGTAGGTCTCTCAAAACGCTTTTAAGTAAAAAAGCTGACGTAAAATTCCAATTATTTCATTCCCTTTGCGTTTCATTTGAAATCGAACGTATGAATTTGAAAAAATTGCTGCTCGTAAGCAGCTTTCTGGTGGTTACTATCGCTGTATTTCCACAAACAGGGGATTGGTATAATCTTGACATCGAAACAGATAATGTAGCTGGCATATCGGCGAATAAAATCTACTCAATCGTAGATAAAGATAAAATCCGGCCGGTGATAGTCGCAGTAATAGATGATGGCGTGGACATAAACCATCCGGATCTAAGCGGCCGTATATGGGTGAATGATAAGGAAATTCCAGGAAATGGGATTGATGACGATGGCAACGGCTATATCGATGATGTGAATGGCTGGAATTTCCTTGGAAACCCGAACGGAGAGAATGTAAAGCACGAAACACTGGAAATCACACGCTTGTACCGACAGTATAAAGACAGGTTTGAGAATGTGGATCCCAATAACGTGCCGAGGTCTGACAGAAAAGATTACGCGAAGTATCTCGGATACAAAACAGAATACGAAGAACTTGTGGCACCACTGGAAGAACAGTTTGCCGAGTTTGCTCAATTGACTGCTATGTACAATGGGGCATATGCGTATATGGTGGAACGTACGGGGAAAAACGAATTAAACATTCAGGACCTTACCGATTATACGCCGGCTGATGAAGATGAGCAGCAGGTAATAAATTTTCTTTTGCTCGCTGAGCGCGAAAATCTTACTGAATATCTCGAAGAAGGGTCTTCTTATTTTGAAAGATCCCTGAAGTACAACTACAATCTCGAATTCAATCCGCGTGGCATTGTAAATGTGAAGGAAGCGATGGAAGCCAATACCGGTTATGGAAACAATATGGTGGATGCTGAAAATCCGGATCATGGAACCCATGTTTCAGGCATAATTGCAGCTATACGTGGAAATGAATTTGGTATGGATGGAGTAGCTTCAAATGCGATTATAATGCCGATTCGTGCGGTGCCCGGAGGGGACGAACGTGATGAAGATGTTGCACTGGCTATCCGGTATGCAGTAGATAATGGAGCCCAGGTTATTAATATGAGTTTCGGAAAAGCATATTCCCCTAACAAGGAACTGGTTTTTGACGCGATTCGTTATGCCGCTTCCAAAGATGTACTGCTTATCCACGCGGCGGGCAATGATGCCACCAATAATGATAAAGTTCCAAACTTCCCGGATGGTACTTTGGGCAAAAAGAAAACGACGGGCAATCTGATTACTGTAGGAGCAAGTGGACCACAGGCCGACTCCACCTTACTCGCCGGATTTTCAAACTTTGGTAAGAAAAAAGTAGATGTGCTGGCTCCCGGAGTAGATATTGAAAGTCTCGTGCCGGAAGGTGGTACCAAAGCCAATTCAGGTACAAGTATGGCCGCGCCGGTAGTGAGCGGCCTGGCAGCCCTTATTCGTGGGCTCTATCCGGAATTATCCGCATCACAGGTCAAAGACATCATCCTGAAGAGCGCTTCGCTCTATGGAGATGTGCTGGTAAATACCTTGGATGATGCACCGACTCCTTCGAAAAAAATAGTGCGAAATCCCGGTGTTGTTTCTGCTGAAAAGGCGGTAATCC
>JBGTLS010000561.1:0-8416 GCA_041744015.1 Cryomorpha sp.
ACTGATCGCCAGTTAACTGAAACATAAAATCTTTTGGAAAGCGTTCATGATTCACCTGTTCATTTAATCGCTTTGTCTCAACCTGATAAAGTTCAGCTAAGTCGCAAGTAATCCTGGGGGAAAGATTGAGAATTACCGGGGGTGTGTCGCTTTATATAAGGGTAGGGCAATTGTGTGTTGCTTTCGTAAAGTTTACGCTATCTCAAAAGGGTGAACTATCTTTGCTATTGTATTAACTCAAAAAAAAGCAACAGCTTAAAAATCTAAACTCATTTTTGATGCGTTCAATAACAATAGACATTCTCAATGAAAAGGCGCTAAAGTTACTTCGCGAACTTGAGAAACTTAAGCTCATCAGACTCCGAAAAGAATCAGATGTATCTGCAACGAATTGGCAACAGTACAAAGGTGCTATGTCAAAAGAATCAAAAGAAGATGTGGACCGACAACTGGAAATGTTGCGAAACGACTGGGAATGAGATATCTTTGGGATACAAACGTAGCAATTTACTTTCTCCAGGAACAATTTATCCCCAAAGCCGCTGCGGTTATCGATGCAGTATTAAAAGATTCTGGCCCTGTAATTTCTGTAATCACTGAAATTGAGCTTATGTGCTGGAAATCCGCAGAAGAAAAAGACGTCATCATCCTGAAAAGGTTTATAGCTGATGCAGCAGTTTTAGAACTCGAAAGCGAGGTTAAAATAAAAACCGCCGAAATTCGAAAAACGCATAGAATCAAGCTTCCCGATGCCATTATTGCAGCTACAGCAATTACGCATTCACTGACCTTAGTCACAAATAACACAAGTGATTTTAAAGGAATTAAAAACCTAATGTTGCTCGATCCATATTCGTAACTACATATATATATATCGGCTTATAGAAATGTCCAAATCAAATAAGGACATCAAAGTGGAGCAATCGCCCTATGACCCTGAATTTGTTAAGATGGTCAAAAACAGCGCTGCGACCAAAAACAGAACAGAGATTGATCCAAAAATGTATGGGAATATAAGTAGGGCAAACTAATTACTTCCTGCAGAGCGGATATACGAAGACATTCATATTTTATTCCTGATTTTTATATTTCAAAGCTTGCCTATAATAATACTCGTCCTTATCGTAATATAAATTCATTTTTTCTATGAATGGTAAACCTAAATTCTCTTTTACAGAGAATTCATCTTGCATACGATACCATTCGTTATAATATAATGTAGTTAGGTAATAATGCGAAAAATAATTTGTTGAGTCTTCTTCTAATAACTTGTAGCATAGCTTTTCAGCTTTATTCAGCAAGCATTCCTCAAAGGTTCATTCTTGCTTACCTTCAGCCAAATAAACAGCGTAAAGATAGTTGACCATCCTCTCTGATGTCATCAAAGAATCTTGTGCATGCAAGTCAATTGAGAAATTAAGCAAAATGAAGGATAAGGATGTAAGTATATTTTTTATTTCTCTGAAACTATTGGTTCATGATCTGCTATTATATTTTCACTAATGGGATAAGCGCTATTCCCAGTATAATCAATAAAAAAAGGATACCCTGCAAAGCATTTCCCGATTCCCGGATCATATATCCCGTGTTTATAAATGATAGAGTTTCCTATGCCTTTATTTCTGTGGTCCTTTTCTTTTTCCTGGAACCCATCCCGATAAACTATTACAACTTTGCAAGGTGTCATTTTGTCATAAAGAACGATGCGAAAAGCATTAAAAAAACGAGCAATAATATTATTTGAAATGTCCAATATTTTACCATGAGCCCTTTGCGCTTATTCATCCTTTGGCCCTCAAATTTTCTTTTGAAATAAGCATTGGACCATAACAAAATTCCAACGTAGCATAGGAACGCTAAAACTACAAGTAATCCCATAGCAATTCTACTTTCTGTATAATCTCTTCCACGCCATCACAAACACCTTGGGAATAGTCTTTTTTAGATTGTAAGGCATCTAACCTTGATGGGTCCATTTTGCTACGTGCGAACTGATAGGGGATATACCAGAGAAACGATTTTATAAATGTGTCGACACTCATGAATCAGGCTAGAGGCGGATCACATATCCGAGCTTTGTAGTCAGCTGAATTACCAGCCCCGTTAACTTCATCATCCTTCTCCATCCCGTTAAACCCATACCAATAACACGTTGTAAGTTAATGAAACAACCCTAATCCTCCTTAAAAAACTCCAGCGCTTTCAAATCGATGATGTGCACATCGTTGTAATAAAAATGGATCACGTCGGCATACCCAAATCCGAGGTTGGTCATGCGCATGGCACCTTCCTGACTCAGGCCGGTGCCATGTCCAAAGCCCCGACCGTTGAAATAAAGAGAATCACCCCGGTCTTCGATGTCAAAATAAGTGGAGTTAAACTTCCAGTCCTTCCGGATATCTTTTAAGGGAATATTGAAAATAGGGTCGAGAAAATAGATTTGTCTGTTTTCCTGTTCGTAATTGGTCGCCATCATTTCCAGCAATTTATCCCCCGATTGGTATTTAAATGTCTTGTCGAGATAGGATAGCCAATCCGCTTTTGAAACCGTGCGGTTCCATGCGTAGTGCTCCCCCATTTCAGAAAACTCATCACGCCTCGGTGAGAGGTACGGCAGTGCCCCTGTCCATACCGCCTGACTGCTCACGGTCTCGCCCCCACTGTTGCTGTGAAAGGCGGCTGTGATCAAACGCATTTCACTATCCACCAAAACTTTTCCGGCGGTCATCTCCACGGCGACCAGTATTTCCGGTACCCAGCGACATTTGCCGTGGTAGACCTGACTATCTACTTCATCATTGAGATTGAAGCCTTCATGGAGAAATTTCCTGCGGTTGCTCAGCGCATATGTCCTGGAAATTACCGCCTGTACTTTGTAAAATTCCAGGTCTTTGTCTTTTCCGGTTTCCGCTTCCACGACCCCGGCCACATATTTTTCAATAGCCACGCGGTTAATGAGTTTGAGGCCGGTGCCATTGGCCGTGATGTGCAGATGGTCATCGTATACACGCTCATGTCGTGAAGGATTGAGCACGTAAAGCCGCAGGACAGCGGTTCCATTCGTACCCATCATCCGCACTTCTTTGTACTGACCGATCGCCCTGCCAGGAACGCTTACCTGCACCTGTTTTCCGCGTGTTTCGAAAGTAATTCGCTCGGTGGCTTTCACGGAAATAACTTTTACCCCGTCGCCCATAACTTCATATGAACCTAACTCCGGAATGACCTGAACAGATTTGGGTTTGGTTTTGGCCAATATACCAATAGACAATTCTGTCTGAGCAGCTCCTCCATTTATGAAGGATGCAAGGAAAAAAATGAGACAAAACACCCGACTGGACATAACTGCGAAAATAGCGTAGATGTGGCGACTAGCCAGCTTGATTTTGCAGAGTTTTCCACATGAGGTTCGCCGTAAGCTCGGAAGCTCCGGCCCCACCCAGTTTTTCGTAGAGCAGGGCATATTCGGCGATTAGCTTCTCCCGCGCCGGTCCTTCCTGGGAAATGAGCGAAAAGGCGTTAGACAAATTCTTTAAATTCAATTCCGCCTGTATGAGCTCCTTTACCACCTCTCGGTTCATAATGAGGTTGACGAGCGATATGTATTTGATTTTTACCAGTTGGCGGGCAATGACGTATGAAACTTTTCCCCCGCGGTAACACACCACTTGCGGGATCTTGAAAATAGCCGTCTCAAGGGTGGCAGTTCCCGACGTAACGAGGGCCGCATGGCTGCAGTGAAGCAATTGATAGGTCTGTCCGCTTAAAAACCTGACATCCGCGTTGCCAATAAATTTTTCATAATATTCCTGTTCCTGAGAAGGCGCACCTGCCACGACATATTCGAATTGGGGAAAAGCCGCAGCCAATTCTAACATCAGCGGAAGCATCTTGCTGATCTCCTGTTTGCGGCTTCCGGGAAGCAGCGCCACCAGTGGTTTTTCCGAAAGGTTGTGCTTTTTGCGAAAAGCAGGCAAATCATCAAATTTCTCATTGAACTCCGCGACAGCATCGATCAGGGGGTGCCCCACAAAGTGTACATCAACACCGAATTTTTTGTAAAAATCTTTTTCAAAAGGAAGAATGACGTACATCTCATCCACATAATCCCTAATCTGCGTCACCCGGCTTTGTTTCCACGCCCAGATTTGCGGAGAGATGTAATAAAAAACCCGGATTCCTTGAGCTTTCGCAAATTTTGCAATGCGCAGATTAAAACCTGGATAGTCGACCAGAATGATCACATCGGGTTTGAATTGTTGTATATCGCTTTTGCAAAAATCAATATTTTTCAAGATGGTGCGCAAATTCATAATCACCTCAGCAAACCCCATAAAAGCCAGATCTCGGTAGTGTTTCACAATTTCAGCGCCATGAGCTTCCATGCGCTCTCCACCCCAGGCCCGGAAGGTCGCTTTGGAATCTTTGGTGCGCAGCGCCCGGATCAGATTGCCCGCGTGCAGATCGCCGGAAGCCTCACCTGCTATGATGTAGTACTTCATGTATTGTAAAACCGCAGATAAAGTACCACCGGCGCATAAACGAAAAGGGCTAACAATACCCCCCGGGCGCTTTTGTAACGGTCGGTGCGGATGAAGATGAAAAACGGAACGAGATTAAAAATCAGGCTGAGGGTAAGAATCGATGATTGAAAGGCCGTCACCCCAAAAAAAATATCGTTGATGAAATACGTCAGGGTTTTGCTGAAATAATAAGACCAGAAAAAGCCGTACAGGAGAAAACCAATTACTGGTGCAAAAAGCCCGATTCCTGCGCCAAGCGGCAGGGAGTCATATTTTTTAATCTTCATAATTCCAGGCATTCAAATCGGCAATGGCATGGTGTGCAGTCAGGTCAAATTGAACGGGAACCACCGATACAAAATTGTGGTCGAGGGCCCAAATGTCCGTGTCTTCACCTTTGTCTTCGTTGTGCAGTTCTCCAGTAATCCAATAGTAAGTTTTCCCAAAAGGGTCCGTACGCGGCTCAAAATCATCTTCCCAATACGCCTTCGCCTGCCGGCATACTTTATAACCCTGAATTTTGGAATACGGTATCTGCGGAATATTCACATTAAGACAAATGCCTTTTGGCAATCCATTCTGCAAGACGTTTCGAATGATGGTGCGCGCCACTTCTTTCGAAGCTGCAAAATCCGCATCCCACCGGTGATCGAGCAGAGAGAAGCCAATGGAAGGAATTCCTTCCACAGCGCCCTCAACTGCCGCAGACATGGTGCCTGAGTATATCACATTGATGCTGTTGTTGCCCCCATGGTTGATGCCGGAAAGAAGCAGATCGGGACGGCGATCCAATACGCGATACACGGCGAGTTTTACACAATCTACCGGTGTGCCCGTGCAACTGAAGGCTTTCACTCCGGGGTGATCGTACGTTTCGTGAATGCGTAGAATGTCGTGCACCGTGATGGCGTGACCCATTCCACTTTGCGGACTGTCGGGTGCCACCACCCAAACATCACCAAATTCTTTAGCTACTTCAATCAGATTTCTGATTCCTCCGGCGGTGATACCGTCGTCATTGGTTACCAAAATTAATGGCTTCTTAGGCTTTGCTGTCATACAGCGGCAAAACTAATCAAATCGGCTCATTGAGATCGGTATTTACACTTCATTCTCAAAGGTAAATCTCAACCGTACCGCACCGAATTGTTAACTTCGCCGCCAATTACTACCATCTTCGACCCCTTTTTTATGAAACAACTGATAGAATGCGTGCCCAATATTTCAGAAGGCCGCGACATGCAAAAGATCAACACAATAGCACGGGAGGTGGAAACGGTGGAGGGTGTCAAACTCCTTGACATCGACCCCGGAAAGAGCACCAACAGAACCGTGATCACCTTCGTGGGTGAACCCGATGCAGTGATAGAAGCAGCCTTCCGACTGATAAAGAAAGCCTCAGAGCTCATTGACATGAGCAAACACAAAGGTGAACACCCCCGCATGGGAGCCACCGATGTGTGTCCGCTAATACCCATTGCAGGTATTGAGATGGATGATGTGGTGAAGTATGCACACAAGCTCGGTGAGCGCGTGGGAAAAGAATTGGGGATACCTGGTTATTTTTATGAATACGCCGCCACCCAGCCGAAAAGAAAAAACCTCGCGTATTGCCGGCAAGGTGAATATGAAGGTTTGGATAAACTATCAAAACCGGAAATGAAACCCGATTTCGGTCCGGCCGAATTCAGCAGTGCGGTTAAGAAAACCGGTGCCACGGCCATCAGCGCGCGTGATTTTTTGGTAGCCTACAATGTGAATCTCAACACCACGTCCACCCGCCGTGCCAATTCTATTGCATTCGACATTCGCGAAGCTGGACGCATAAAACGAGAAGGCGATCCGCTCACGGGCAAAGTACTGACAGACGAACTTGGTGAGCCTCTTCGGGAAGAAGGAACCCTGAAAGCGGTGAAGGGCATTGGTTGGTACATCGAAGAGTACGGCATTGCGCAGCTGTCGCTAAATCTTACCAATATCAACATCACTCCTGTGCACGTCGCATTTGATGAAGCCTGCAAAAAAGCACAGGAGCGCGGCATCCGGGTTACAGGCTCTGAAATCGTGGGTCTCGTGCCGCTCAAAAGTCTGATCGACGCAGCCGACTATTTTCTGCGGAAGCAGGAACGCTCTACCGGAATATCGGAAAGTGAAAAAATAAAAATTGCTGTGAAAAGTTTGGGGCTCGATGACCTGGTCCCTTTCGACCCGAACAAAAAAGTGATTGAATACATGATCCGCGATACGGGGAATAAGCGGCTGATCGATATGAGTCTGAACGCATTTGCGGATGAAACAGCATCTGAATCTCCGGCTCCGGGTGGAGGAAGCGTTGCGGCTTATTGTGGCGCTTTGGGCGTATCGCTCGCAACGATGGTGGCCAATCTCTCGGCGCACAAACGCGGCTGGGATGACAGATGGGATGTGTTTTCTGAATATGCCGTGCAGGGTCAGCAGTTGAAAAATCAATTGATGGAAGCAGTGGACGAAGACACCAATGCTTTCAAACTGATCATGGAGGCTTTTGGTATGTCGAAGGACACGCCAACAGAAGTGAGTGCACGAAAAAAAGCCATCGAAGACGCCACGCGTACAGCGGCTTCTGTTCCGCTCAAAGTGGCGCGATTGGCTGCCCAATCTTTTGGTTTGATCCGGGCCATGGTCGAAAAGGGCAATCCAAACTCAATCACCGATGCGGGTGTAGGGGCCTTGTGTGCACGGACTGCTGTGAGGGGCGCGGTGATGAACGTACGGGTGAATCTGAAAGGATTTGTTGATAAGGAATTTGTGGACAAGGCACTTGCTGAAGCTGCGGAACTCGAACGTGAGGCCGAACAACAGGAGCGCGAAATTGTGGAAATTGTCAACCAAAACATGGCGTAATAAGCCTGGAGAGTAAAACTATAGGCCCCGTTATGGCGTATACGTTTGATCGACTTCCCTTATGGTAACCAAGCTTTCAAATCGCCAACGACTGGATCGGGTAAAATATTTCTTCCCATTCCAGTTACTTGCCCTGCTCATTCAGCGGAGTCATTTTGTCCTGTTATTCTGGTTGATTCTCTTTGCTTTTGTAACACAGGTTTTTGCTACGAAATTCGGTGTCCCATTCCTCTTTTTGGCACCTGAGTATCAAGGTGTTGTAGGTATCTGGTCCTTTGGCATTGTGGGTTTTTCCCTCGGTGGGTTTATCATGGCCTTCAATATTTACACCTATATCGAGCACGCCCATCGTTTTCCTTTTCTGGGTACCCTGAGCCGGCCCTTTTTCAAATTTTGCATCAACAATTCTATCCTGCCGCTGCTCTTTGTGACCGTATACATGTATTGCTCTTCCACCTTTTTATTAAATGTAGAGTTGCTCGAATCCTTTCATGTGTTGCGCGCCATGCTTGCGTTCCTTGGAGGAAATATTGTTTTCATTTCCCTGGCAGTGTTGTATTTTTTTCCGACCAACAAGAATATTTTTAAAATCACGGGCATCACAGAAGCCGATATCGAAGCCCATATGCAGAAAAGACACTCCGGCTTTCGCAAAAAAAACAAATGGTATTTCGACAGGGATAAAAAGCCCCGATGGAGAGTGGTAACCTACCTCACGAATCCTTTTAAAATTAATCTGGCCAGAAAATCAGACCATTACGATCGGGAGACGCTCCGAAGGGTTTTTTATCAAAACCATGTCAATGCCTCGCTTTTTGAAATCATGGTTGTCATCGTGTTCTTCATCATCGGAGCTTTTCAATTCAACTCCATTTTCGTAATTCCAGCTGCAGCAAGCACTTGTTTGGTGTTTACTGTGATATTGATGACCATCAGCATCCTGATGTCCTGGTTGAAATCGTGGACAGTGGTTGTCGTTTTTTCTGTCCTGATTTTTGTCAATTTAGCTT
>JBGTLS010000562.1:0-1991 GCA_041744015.1 Cryomorpha sp.
CGAACTTAAGACTGGTGGCTTATCCTGTCGCTGCCTGAGGGATTAATGGATTTGACGATTTAATTATTATACCCGGGAAGCGGGACGATTTTCAAAATAAATGGCATTCTATTGCGATTTGCCCGTGTATAAGGCAACCTGTGATTTGCTGCCGGGTACTTTTCTGTTTACCCTGTTTAATAAGACATAGCCTTCCACAAAGTGGATTTAACAGGGTGAACGAAATCTGGAACAACAGAATAAATATGCAACAGCCTGGTTTCGGTGTTGGGGAAATGCATCGCATTGACGAATTAGAAAACATTGATAAAATGAACTACAAATAATCACTGCAAATCCCTGAAAAGATTGACCTGAACGAGCCAATTCAATACACGAACTGCAGAGGCCAATTTTTCGACAAGGCAGTAAGCGATATCTTCTTTTACATCAGCAACCATTCCACTTATCACAGGGGGCAAATTACGGGAGAATTCAGGCAGTCGGGACTTGATCTACTGCTTACTGATTACATCTTTTACAAACGGGAAGTATATTAGCGCATATTTTGCCGAAAGGCAGACAACATTCAATCTCCTAAACTGAAAAAACAGCACATGCAGGATGTAAAATCTAAGCTGATAGAGGCCGAAAAAATGGCAGAGAATTTATTCAAGGCCATTGAAGCGCGCCAGTTGATCAAACCCGGAAAATCGGAAAAAGAATTGAACGGGGATATTTTCAAACTGGCCGACGGGTTATACGGCATCAAAAAGTATTGGCACAAGCGTATTGTACGAAGCGGCGCGAATACACTCCTTCCTTACACCGAAAATCCCCCCGATTTAATCATTCAGGAAGACGACATCTTATTTTTTGATTTCGGTCCTGTACTGGAAGAATGGGAAGCCGATTTTGGAAGAACCTACGTGATCGGAAACGACCCACATAAACACCAACTAAAAAAGGACATTGAGCTGGCCTGGCACGAGGCAAAAGCCTGGTTTGACAAGCAAACCAAACTCACCGGGGCGGAATATTGGGATTATATTGTTGAGCTCGCCATGAAATACGGTTACACCTACGGCGGCCAATTAGCAGGACATCTCATCGGTCATTTCCCCCACGAAAGACTGGAAGCGGAAAATTTTGGACTCTATATTCATCCCGGCAATCCGAACGACATGTTTTTACCAGATGCAAATGGAAACAAAAGGGAATGGATATTAGAAATTCATTTTGTGGACAGGGAAAGGCAAATTGGAGGGTTTTTTGAGCAGCTATTGACATAAATAATGCCAGCGGGAAAATAAATATACATAAAATAGCACATAGATGAAGCTCTCTCCCAAAGCCCAAAATATATTCAACAAAATAACCGCAGACGGAACCAAACCCGGCGAGCTGCGGAACCTCGCAAAAGAAATCAAAAAAGACCACAGTTTGGCAATTGAACTGTGGTCGACCGGGGCGTTATTGCCCAGACTCCTGTCCATACTGATCATGGACAAAAAGGAACTCACTCCTGATGTTATTGACAATCAATTCAATGATATAGAAACACACCAACCCGAAGAACGCACCCAATTGTCGGATTGGTTCATGGCCAATCAACTGACAAAGGACAAGAAATTGACGGTCCTGATGGAAACCTGGGAGAATGATGTTTCCCCGCTTAAGAGGCGCCTTTTCTGGTATCATCAGGCCCGATTGAGGTGGGTGGGACAAACGCCGCCGGACAATACAAAAGAATTACTTCGGTTTATTGAAGCAAAGATCATGAAAGAAGCACCGGAAGTGCAATGGGCTATGAACTTCACGGCGGGCTGGATCGGCATTTTTGATCTGAAGTATCGAAGCCAATGCGTAAAACTTGGAGAAAAATACAGCCTTTACAAAGATGAAATGGTTTCAAAAAATTGCACGCCCAACTATTTGCCTGAATTTATTGAGATGGAAGTGAAAAAGCGCGGCTTATAATTGCCGGAAATTCATCAGTTCCTTTATTAATT
>JBGTLS010000563.1:0-1642 GCA_041744015.1 Cryomorpha sp.
AAACCGGGGCATTTCAGTTTTAATGTGAAAGGCGGGCGTTGCGAAACCTGCGAAGGCGAAGGTCTGGTGCGCATCGAAATGCAGTTTATGGCCGACATCCACCTCACCTGCGAAACCTGCAAAGGGCGCCGATACAAGGCAGAAACCCTCGAAATCCTTTACCGCGACAAAAATATCGCCGACATTCTGGAAATGACAGTCGAAGAAGCCATCACATTTTTTGAAGGCGATAAAAAAAACAACACCGCTCAAAAAATTGTCGATAAATTACGGCCCCTTTCGAAAGTAGGTTTGGGCTATGTCCAGCTCGGACAGTCATCCAGCACCCTGAGCGGCGGGGAAGCCCAGCGCACCAAGCTCGCCGCCTTTTTGGCGAAAGGCGAAAACGAGCCGCACACGCTTTTTATCTTTGATGAGCCAACCACCGGATTGCACTTCCACGACGTGGCGCGCCTGCTCGACAGTTTCACCGAACTCCTGCACCGGGGCCACAGCGTGATGGTGATCGAACACAACCTCGACGTGATCAAATGCGCCGATTGGGTGATCGATCTCGGACCGGAAGGCGGTATTCACGGAGGCGAACTCGTTTTTGCGGGAACGCCGGAAGGACTTATTTCTGAAAAGAAATCCTTAACAGGAAGGTATTTGAAACCGAAGTTTGATGTGTGATTTTCCAATATCTTTCAAACGCTCAAGACTTGCCTTCACGCTGCGCCACCAATCAAAAAAATAACCCACCAAAAAACTTCAGGTGGGTTATTTTTAAATCAAATCAAAGAGGATTTATTTCGAAATAATCATTCTGCCCTGTTCAGCGGGAAGGCCATTTAATGTGAAATAATAGATATATGGCGCTGGTGCGAGTCCCGGAAGGTTTATTTGTTCCGTTGAATTGTTCATCCTTTGCCGAAACATTTCTTTGCCGACAATGTCGGTAACGGTAAAGATGATTTCCACATCATCTGTCCAGTTTATGTTGGTTACACCAATCGTCATTTCCCCCCGGGTGGGGTTTGGATAAATCGAATAAAGCGGCGTTTGGCTGATCATATTTCCAGCCATTTGACTCTGGCTGGACGGCTGCAAGTAACAGGCAGAAAAAGCAAGTGAATTTGCATTGATGATATATGTCCCAAATCCGCTGGAATCTATGACACTGAATGAACCCGGATCAAGAATGATCGAATCTGGCACAAACATAACGCTGTCATTGATAAAAGGATCCCATCCCAATTGGGCCATTTGTATGTCAAATGAAACGTTGGCAATCTGATTGGCGAGAATGATGGTATTTATAGAATCGTGTTCACATTCATCCAGATTATATAGAATCATCAGAGCCAATTCTTTTTTATTCAGGGTTTTGAAGAGTGCGACCTTATACAGTTCCAGATTGAATTGATTTGCATAATTCAGTTCATTTTTGACACTGTCTGTAAAATTCATTAATGTGGTCGCGTATTGTTCAACAATGGGCTCAAAATTTGCGCTGTTATTCGCTGTAAGAACAACGTCGTCAGCCACCATCGTTTCAATGATGGATTTATACAAGGCGAGGGAATTCCATCGAATATTCCCGACCAAAGCGTCTATGGAATCGTTCACAACAGGCACTTCCACCATTAATAATTCATACATC
>JBGTLS010000564.1:0-10308 GCA_041744015.1 Cryomorpha sp.
CCACGAAAAATACACCGACCTCATGATTGTGATGGCCTATATGCGCTATGAGGAAACCCGTGAATGGGAGGATTCTTACAATACTGTCGCCAAATCGTCGCCCCGCGGGCAGGCTTACGAAGCATTCAAAAAAGCCAAAGCTGAAAAACTCATCGACGCCCTTGAAGTGCGGATGCCAGGCATCAAAGAAAACATTGAAAGCTATTATACGTCTACGCCGCTCACTTATCGCGACTACATCGGGACTGTGGATGGCGCCATTTACGGAATCCAAAAAGATTATAAAGATCCGCTGCGCACCTTCATTTCCGCCAAAACTAAAGTTCCAAATTTATATCTTACTGGCCAAAACCTGAATATGCACGGGGTTTTGGGCGTGACAATATCGGCCATTTCCACCTGCGGGGAATTGTTGGGAAAAGCTAACCTGATGGAAAAAGTGATCAAGGCCAACGAAGAATGAAATTTTTGAGAAGAATTTTCAAATACAGAATCGTTCGTTTTGTCGTGTATTTTCACTTGGCAATCCTCATCGGTGGAGCGGTGCTTTTGATTCACATGCATACCACCACCAGCGGGCAGTACCGGGATTTTGTAAATGAGGGACCATACGACGCCATCATCGTTCCCGGCCTTCCTTTCAATGGTAATTCTTGGAGTACGCTTTTGCGAATGCGGGTGCAATGGTCGGTGTATCTGTATGAAAAGGGAATTGCCAAAAACATCATCTATTCGGGCAGCGCGGTGTATTCGCCCTACACCGAGAGCGAAATCATGAAAGCCTATGCCGTCGCAGCCGGAGTGCCAGAAGAGGACATTTTTACGGAAACGGGGGCCGAACACAGCACAGAAAATCTGTGCTTTTCCATTTCGAGGTGTGAGGCTCTCGATTTTGAGAAAATCGCATTGGCCACAGACCCATTCCAATCCTACTTTCTCACGTTTTTCGCGTCCAAACGTGACATTGACATCGCGTATTTACCCCTCCGGCGCTCGATCGTAAAAGACATTCCCGACCTCGATCTAACCATCAATCCCCAACCGGCCTTTGTGCCCGATTTTGTTTCCCTTCCGGAAAGACAGGGATTTTTCACACGATTCAAAGGCACACTCGGCTTCTATGTCGATGGGCAACCCGAAGAAGAATGAGCGTATCTTTGCGCCGCTGATTTTCTATGAAAAAGTTTTTCCTCATTACTGTTTCTATTCTCGCCGGATTGCTCCTGATGGGTGCGGTGGTGTACTACATGCAGGTACGGCTCCCCGATCCGGAATTGGATGCTGCAAAGCACGTGGAGGTGACGATCACAGAACCGGGCGAAAATCATTTTCGCGCAAGCAATGGAAGCTGGCTCCGAAAAAACGACAAGCAGATGTGGGAGATGTACCTCACGGGAAAACCCTACGAGCTCGGCCACAGTTTTGGCAGCCTCGCCGCCCGTCTGAACGCGGAAAAGGAAGCTGCTTTTGTAGGGGGAATTAAAACCAAAGTTCCTTCGGACACCTACCTCAACTTTTTGAAATATGCCGTGGGATGGTTCAACCGGGATTTGGACGAATACATCCCGGAAGATTACCGCATGGAAATTTTCGGATCCTCAAGGTTTATGTCTGACGATTTTGACTATATCACCACCAAGTACCAGCGCGCCCTGAGTTACCACGGAGCCCACGACATTGGCCACGCCCTGCAAAACATGAATCTCGTGGGATGCACCTCTTTCGCTACCTGGGGTGAGCAATCGGACAATCGACAACTTCTGATCGGTCGGAATTTTGATTTTTATTTCGGGCAGGATTTTGCCAAAGATCAGATCGTGGCATTTTACAATCCCGATCGGGGTTATCAGTTTATGTCGGTGACCTGGGCCTGCTTTAGCGGGGTGGTGTCGGGCATGAACGAAAAAGGACTGACAGTCACTCTCAATTCCGCAAAATCGGACATTCCATCCAAAGGAAAAACCCCGGTATCGCTGATCGCCCGGGAGATTTTGCAATACGCATCCAACATCGATGAAGCTTTTGCCATCGCCCAAAAATTCGATTCTTTCGTCGCAGAAACTTTTCTTATCGGTTCAAAAGCAGATGGAAAAGTCGGTTTGATCGAAAAAACGCCCACCTCCACCCAATTGTATTTTTCTGAAAAAGAGGAGATGATCGTGACCAACCATTTTCAAAGCGACTCGCTGAAAAACGATCCCCTCAATGTGGAATACGTCGCGGAAGGTGTTTCCACTTACCGGCATGAGCGCGTGGCCGAATTGCTGGACTCCCTCGGACCGATGAATGCCCAAAAAGCGGCCATCCTCTTGCGCGATCAGCGTGGACAAGGTGGCAAAAACCTCGGAATGGGCAACGAAATGGCGGTGAATCAGCTCATCGCCCACCATTCGGTCATTTTCTCACCGACAGACATGATGGTCTGGGTATCGAGTCCTCCCTACCTGCTGGGCGACTATCTGGCTTACGATCTGAATGCGGTTTTTTCCAGGTCCGGCGAAGAATTCACTTATCAAACCGAAACATCGATCAGTTCGGATCCATTTTTAGAAAGCGAAAATTTCGCCGGGTATGAGAAATGGATGGTTTCCAAAGAACGCATCCAAAATGGATTGACCTCCGGCAATCTCCCGGAACTTTCAGTTCAGGATGTAGACAATATCGTGAAATTAAATCCCAACAGTTTTTTGACTTACTATTACCTCGGTGATTATTTTCTGGCAAAGGAAAACTGGGAAACGGCTGCCGGGTATTTGGAAACTGGCCTCAACAAAGACATCGCCCGGACGAGCGAGCGCAGGCACATGGAAGCGGGTTTGGTGCGCTGTCGCGAAAAAATGAAACCATGATCAGGGGCACCGGAATCGATATTGTGGACGTGGAGCGCATAGCCCGGTCAATGGAAAAAAATGAGGCGTTTGGCAGACTCGTTTTTTCAGAATCGGAAATAATTTATTGTACAAAAAACGGAATGCCCTCTTTTGCCGGGCGGTTTGCGGCCAAAGAAGCTTTTTTAAAAGCCGTGGGAACCGGCTGGCGCGGCGAACTCAACCTTTTTGAAATTGCTTTTGAGAATGACGAATCGGGAAAACCTCACCTCGAACTCTCCGGCCGGTCGAAAGAAGTGCTGGATTATCTGGCGGGATGTGCGGTGCATGTCACTATCTCACACACCGCTACCATGGCCACGGCGATGGTCATCATCGAAGACCTTCCAATCTGATTATATTTGGCAAAATGAATTTTTCAGAAGCAGAACGTGCAAATCCCGTTGACATCCGAAAATACCAATTCGCCCTGCTTCGCGAAACATTGGCTTACGTTTACGAAAATTCGAAATTTTACAAAAATCAATTTTCAAAAATTCCAGGTGGACTTGAATCGATTCAAAGTCTGGAGGACCTGACCAAAATCCCCACGGTAAACAAAGCCGATTTACAGGAAGCCGGTCGGGATTTCTGGTGCGTGGGGCAGGATCAAATTCTGGACTATACGGCCACTTCCGGCACGGAGGGCAAGCAGCTCACCATTCCCCTTACGGGAAAAGATTTGCAGCGCCTGGCTGTGAATGAAGCCGGGTCATTTCGTGTGGCCGGAGCCACCGAAAAAGATATCTTCCAGCTCACCACCACCACCGACCGGCGGTTTATGGCAGGACTGGCTTACACACTTGGAGCGAGAGAAATGGGCGCTGGCATGGTGCGGGTGGGTCCGGGTGTGCCCCAAATGCAGTGGGATACAATCTTTGAAACGGGTGCCACTGTGTTGATCGCTGTGCCATCTTTTTTGATCCGGATGATTGATTTTGCGGAAGCAAATGGAATTGATTTCCAAAATTCGGGAATTCGCAAAGTTATTTGTATTGGCGAACCCATCCGCAAGCCCGATTTTTCTCTCAACGCCCTCGGGACCCGCATCCGCGAGAAATGGCCTATCGAACTCAACAGCTCATATGCCTCCACCGAGATGGCAACTGCTTTTACCGAGTGTGAAGCCGCACGCGGAGGCCATGTACCGCCAAATCTGATTTTCACAGAAATTCTCGCCTCTGACGGAAATCCTTTGCCGGAAGGCCAACCCGGAGAGCTCACCATCACCACGTTTGGGGTGGAAGCCATGCCCCTCGTGCGGTTTCGAACCGGTGATATCTGCGCCATGCACACGGAAGTTTGCGCATGTGGGCGCACCACCCCCCGACTCGGACCCATCATTGGGCGGCGACATCAGATGATCAAATACAAAGGCACCACCTGTTATCCACAGGCGCTTTGTGAGGTGATGGACGAAATGAGTGAAATAGATTTATACCAGATTCAAATCTCCCACGATGCGTTTTCCAATGACCTCGTGGCTGTGAAGTACCACGCCCGCCAGCCCATCTCGCGCAGGGCGATGGCCGAAAGATTTAAATCCAGATTGCGCTTCACGCCTGATTTTGTGGAAACGGACAAGGACGAAATTCAGGCATTGTTATTTCCTTCCAATATGCGCAAGCCTTTGAAAATGGATGACAGACGGAAAAGCGCAACCTATTAAATTAAATATACTTTCTTCAATTTAAAATAATATTGTGCTTCAACATGAGGAACAGATCAATTGAAAATATCTTAACTTTAAAATATGAAAAATCCACTTATAAAAAGGATCACCATTAATCCCGAAATATGTCACGGGAAACCAACCATTAGGAATAAGAGGTACACTGTAGATTTGATTCTCGATCTTTTATCGGCCGGATCAACTCATGCTGAAATATTGGAAGATTACCCTAATCTCGAAGAAGAGGATATTTTAGCATGTTTAGCCTACGCCACGAAAGTAACAAAGTATTCGAGCTACACTAAAATTTCAGTATGAAGCTGATTGTGGATGCTCAACTTCCGACAAAGTTGTGTGAAGTACTGAACCAGCTCGGATTGGAAGCTATGCATGTCAATGATCTCCCAAATGGGGTTGAAACACCTGACTGGGAATTACGAAATTTGCAGACCGTGAAAACCTGATTGTTGTAACAAAGGATTTTGACTTTTACCATTCACATATGACTCTGGGAAAACCGAAAAAGTTATTCCTTATAACAACCGGAAATTTGAAAAACCTGGACTTATTTCGCCTGTTTAGAAATAACACTTTAATCATTAAGAATGCTTTGAACAGAAGTAGTTTCTTAGAGCTCAGTAACGAAGGTTTAACCGAACATAAATAAGACGAGAGCACACACAACACCTACCTAAAAGTGGCGGTTCAGTAAATAAATCAAGTTTTATTCATGTGTCCAATGGAGTTGTACTTCCTTTCCTCGCGGCAGGCAGGTATCAAGTTTATCCCTGGTTGACAATGAATCGCTCCAAAATCGCAAAATTTGAGTAGTGGCATAACGTTGGGAATTGTAATTTTACCCCGACCAAAATCATTAAAAAATGAAAAAACCTGCTGTATTATCCGTTTTTCTATTTTTCATCTCTTTTGTCAGTTTTGCACAGGAACAACCCGATCCCTCCATTTATCCCCCGCAAACTTTTGTGTGGTGTGGCATCGATTTTTCCAAAGCAAAATTCATCGGAAGTGATGGTTTTACCAATCCACAAGACATTCAATCCCGGTTTTTTCATTCGTGGAATAACCTCATGCTTTCCGAGCAGGAGAAATACAATTTCCGGGCAGCCTACAGCAAACCCAATCAGGTGAACGATTTCAGCGTGGTAAACCGCCGCAACCAGCTTCCTGAAGCATCGGAATTGGTGATCAACCAGGATTATACATTTGAAGAAGGCACGGTGGAATCGGTTATTTCCGACTACGACCTGACCGAACAAAAAGAGGGACTGGGAATCGTTTATGTCGTCGAATCGTTCAACAAACTGACCAATCTGAGCCATATCCACGTGGTATTTTTTGATGTCGCGTCCAAAAACATTTTGTGGAATGCCAGATACACCACCCGCCCCGGCGGTTTTGGCTTGCGAAATTACTGGGCCCGGGCCATTCTGGAAACCATTGAAGCCAGTGGAATGGATTACAAAAAGTTCATGCAGGGTTATCATAAAAAGAAAAAAGACTAACACACTAAAATGCCGCGAGACTTTAGGGCTCAGGAATTCGCATATCACAAGTTAAAAGGTTCATCACAATAAAAATATCTAATATTAGCCAGCCCTGAAAGGGCGTCATATATCAACGATGCGGCGAAGCCCATCGCAATAAATGCAACGAACACTTACAAGCCCTGAAAGGGCGTCATATATTAACGATGCGGCGAAGCCCATGGTCCGGCGAAGCCCATCGTGTACCAGCCCTGAAAGGGCGTGATATATCAACGATGCGCCGAAGCCCATCGTGAGGCGAAGCCCATCGTCATAAAGTCTACGAATATCTGCCAGCCCTGAAAGGGCGTAATAATATCAGAGTCACTTTGAATAACCCTGATAAATTTTATTAAATTTTTATTTAGATTTTAAACGATAAATTTTTCCAACCTATACCGGAACCATTAAATTGTATATTTCGCCCTTTCAGGGCTGGATACATATGCATTCGGAGCGCACAGGGCTTCGCCCTGTGCTAATATATTACGCCCTTTCAGGGCTAAGAATCCTGGCAGGAATTATTTATCTGCCGGGGTTTTTTTAAATCAATATTTCCTGTATACCTCCTCCCGCTGGCCTTCAATTAGTCCCTCACCTTAACCAGATTTTTTAACATGAAATAATCCGGATAAATCGGGAACACATATTTCAGACGGGCAGTTTAAAAAATTATACCTTGATTTACAGACAATTACCCCCCCCCCCCATAAAAAAATAATTGCAACCCCGGGCACCAAATGTGGTTTTTATAATTATCTTGCAAATGTCTTAGAGTCTCAGACGAAATTTCTTTACAATCAGTTAATAAACAATTAACCCGGAGAGTAGCAGCTCCCCGGGTTAGAAATCATCATAACCCCAATTGGATAAAAGGAGGTGATTATGACATAACAAAGATATTTAAAAAATGACGGCATGCACCAGGTGCAGAGCCGGGTGCGCTTGCAAGAAGCGCAATTTCTCTCAATACATAAATCTTTGTGAAATGAAACATTTAACTCTTGCCCTGATATCATCAGTCGCAGTTCTGTCCGGCCTCGCCCAAAATTTGGTACCCAACCCGAGTTTTGAGGAGTATGTGGAGTGTCCTTACAGCACAGGTGAATTTGAAACACAGGTTGTGGGTTGGAACTCCTGGCAGATAACCCCTGATTATTTTAATTCCTGTAACAATGAAATAACGGGCTTTGCTGGCGTACCAAATAACCCATGGGGATATCAGTGGCCAGTTTCAGGAAATGCTTACGCTTCAATATTTACATATGTTGATGATTTTAATAACGAAAGGGAATTTATAGCTTCCCCTTTATTAGAACCATTAATTTCTGGACAGGAGTATTATATAATGTATTATGTTTCACTTTGTGACGGAGGTGTAAATACGTCTAGAAAATGTGCCAACAACAATTTAGGGCTGCGTTTTTTTCAGGACCCGGAATACAACTTCGAATCGAATCCATTAACACCTGATAATTTTGCTCACCTGAATTATGAGGAGGTAATAATTGATTCCATCCAATGGACATTAATAGAAGGTTGGTTTACAGCTGACGCATCATACAACTATTTGGCTATCGGTAATTTTTTTGATGATGAAAATACACAGACTGTCATTCTAAATGATCAGGCAAGATGTTGGGGAGTTTATTATATTGACAATGTCTGTGTAGCAACTAGTCCTGACGAATGTGATTATCTGCTAAGTCGCACATTCGAAAGAGCTCTTACTCAGATTCAAATATTTCCTAATCCCGCCTCACACATAGTAACTGCATACTTAGGGCAAAATCATCTTTTGAGTATCGAGCTATTTGATTCAAATGGGAAGAAAGTTTTTTCTGAAAATTATAATCAATTGAACGAAGCAAAAATTGACGTTTCCACATTTCACAAAGGGATTTATATAATGAGAATTGGAACAAACAACCTATTTACCAATAAAAAACTTTTAATAAAATGAAAACAAACATTCATCTGGGTGTCTTCTCCCTATTTTTAATACTCTCTCTGTCTTCTGACTCTTTTGGTCAGTCAACCAGCGATGATAATTTCCCAGGTCCCAGTAAATTTCTCGGGTTCAATGGCGCCCAGGACCTCGACTTCCGTACCAATAACCTCACCCACATGCGCATGATGCAATCGGGCAACAGTAACATCAATGGATTTAATATCGACCGTTCCGGGTTTGTGGCATTGAGTCAGAATGCGGGAGTGTTCGGTTTGCCGCAAGCAACTGCATTTTCTTTGCTTCACCTCAATGGCGACAATGGTCCGACCGGAGGGCCGCAACAACTCGGCTACCGGGATTGGATGCGGCATGGGATTGTATTTACGCATAATGCAGATCTGATGTATATCGGGCCAAGACGAACAACCGGTCTAGATAAAACAGATGCAGTAATTGCGTGGGCAGATAATACCCCCCTTTCTCAAAACGGGCCCGACAACCTGGTATTCATGTTTACAACAGGTAACAATTTAGGAGCTGACCTGGAATTGGGCCGTATGACCGCGGCGGGCTACACGGGTTTAGGCAACACGTGGTCAAACACTGGTCAGCCAAGACGAACGTTGGACGTAATCAGGGAACAAAATTTACCCCAATTCCGACTCACCAGAACAAAAGGCACAATAGATACGACTGGTATCCATGCGGATTTTCAGGTGGACAATACCGGTTTTTTACATATCCTTCCACGAAAAGATGGATTCAAAAGACCTATGGTCGTTGGTTTTTTACCCGGTGGACCGGAGGTGGTTTTGTCCACTACTACACTCGATATCGGCGGAATTACGAGAATAAGGCAACTTGATTCGATACCAACTCCAAGAACATTAATCATGGGATATCAGTTCGAAGACGTTAACGAGGGAGATGATGATCATTTTTTGGGGAGAATAGATTTTCCTGACGATTCTCTTTTATATCTTGATGGAACTGGAAATTGGAGTACACTATCACCATCTGATTCGGATTGCAGGTGGATAGATAATACGAGCCCAACTGTATTTGGTGAAACAGATATACATATAGGTTTTTCCACGCAGGATAGCTGCTATAGAGGCAAAGTTGCGATAGGACATGTTAATGCGAAATTTTCAAAATTAGAAGTAACCAATTTATATAATCGGGATAGGGTTAGAAATGCAATCAGCGGCCTTACACGTTCAGAACATTTGGATACTGCGCCTATCTCAGATTATACGGGCGTTTATGGCAAGGCGACATCTCAAAATGAACTCCAAGGCGTTAATAGCATCTTTGCTGGCGTTCATGGAGATAGCGAGGGAGGGGGTTACAGCCTTGGGGTAAGAGGAACTGCCGAAGGGAATCCAATTTATACCCAATATGCTATTGGCGTATATGGTAAAGCTACTGATGCTCCATTTGGTCGAAATATCGGTGGTTATTTTGAAGGAGAAAGAGCTGTCGTTTCTTTCGGAGCAATACTCGCATCAAATTTTCAAATTACACTCAGCGATGAAAATGTGAAAAGCGAAATAGAACCAATTAATAATGCGATGGAAATACTTTCGCAGCTACAACCAAAATCTTATTACATGTCTACTCCCGACAATCGGGAGTTGTATTTTGATGATGATCTGCAATATGGTTTTCTTGCGCAAGATGTAGAGCAAATATTACCCCATCTCGTTGAAGATTTCGACGTTCCCAATAGCATAGACAGCTCTGGTTTTATTCCGAATACAGGTATGACGCTTAAAGGCATCCAATATCAAGCGTTCATTCCATTATTGGTTTCAGGTTTTAACGAACAAAATGGAATTGTTAATCAACTGGAAAATAAATTAACTTCTCAGGATGAAACCATCGCCTCTTTACAAGCCATTGTAGAAGATCAAAATGAACTTTTACAATTGCAAGCTTCCGAAATCGAATTCATGAAGGCACAAATAGCTGAAACCCTCGTGGCAGTTTCAGCCATGCAACAAAAAACCCACAACTGCTGCCAGAACCAAAGCACCGAAACCGGCCCAGTGATCAACGAGGCTATCGGAAACAAGCAAATGGAACTCGGCCAGAACGTACCCAATCCCTTTGATCAAACGACCCGCATCGACTTTACGTTACCCGCTGAAGCGCAGATAATTCTCGAAATCAGCGACGCTCAGGGCCGACCCATCCGCAAACTCATCGATGGACAAATGAGCCAGGGACAGCACAGTTTTACCTTTGACGGCAGTGGCCTTGCCTCTGGCA
>JBGTLS010000565.1:0-6361 GCA_041744015.1 Cryomorpha sp.
AACCATCACACGTGTTTGAAGAGCTCACTGCGAAATCAGCAATTGGAGCTTCCTGAATATTCTGGCAAATGGGTGGAATTGTAAAAGACGCAGTGCCATCGGACCTGCTTTGCGATGATCCCTGATCGGCATCGAATCCAAGACCCCTCTTGGCGAATACCTTCCAGATTAAACAGGCATTTGCCCCGCCATTGGTTATTTCATCCGCCAAAAGAATGGCATTTCGACCATCTACAAAACCTGGTTCGCAAACCTGCAATTTCAGTCCGTCTGTTACAAGTTGCATTGCCAGATTGTTTCCACCGGTTCCAGTTTCTAAATCCGGATCAAATCCATATTCATCAATCAAAGCCCAGGTGAGGTCCCACAACATGGTTCCCCAAATAAAGCCCACTCCGTGAGGAACAGAAATATTTCCATTGCTCACATTGGCATAGGTGTAAGAATTTACAGAAAAGCTGGTGTCATAAGCAGCAGGTCGAATGCCCTGTCCTGAAGGAGCCTGCGCAACAGCAAAAGTACCGATGGGTCTGTATACCGGATTTGACACTGACATATTCATCGTCATCATCACGCAATACCAGTCACTCCACCCTTCTCCCATTTGCTCCTCGTTGCCGAGACATCCGGATTGAGCAGGTCCTCCGGTAAGACGGTTTGTGAGTCCATGAATGTATTCGTGAATGACAATTCCATTGTCGAAACTGCCATCCTTGATATTGCTCGCGTCACCGAAAAAGCCCAAAGTTGCATTGACGGTAACTCCGAGATTGAGTTGATTTTTAATGAGATTTCCATTCGCCTGTGTGATCATCAGTGAGGGAATGGTAATTCCCTCTGCTGATCCGCCTAGAGCGGTGACACCACCTCCCACATTGTTTGCGATGATCACTGCCACGGCACCAGCAGCCTGGGCGAACAATACCTTATCGGTAAAATTGCAACCTCCCCGATCCACCAGTACAATTTTGCCATTCATCTCGGCTGGATTGGATGCTTCACCACACAGGGTTGGGTTATCATTGGGTCCAAATCCCTGCACCACATCCGCAGTGATTCCTCCTACAGGAAGGGGCGGTCCAAAAGCTGCCACATTCGTGGTGAGATAGTTTCCTTCGATTGCGGGTGGTTCATTGATATTGAGAAAGCTTGTCTCTCCTCCATCTGACGAAGACCATAAATACATTTGCATTCGCGGCCGATTGCCGTCAGGCGGGGTGGCCATGTTGGCATTGTTGGTACCGCCGCCGTCCTGAGCTTCGGCTCTCACCCAATCTGAGCCCAATCCACCATTCCCGTAATTGTTCGCCTGAAAATTTCCCGCCGGTTCGTCAAATCCATATACATAAAGCAAATCGTGAATTCTGTTGTTGGCATAAAAGAGATTGGTTATGGAAGCCGAAGTATACGACTGAGGCATCAAACTGAGTGACAATGGAAAATCAAATGAAAGTGCGCTTCCCCCATCCGGGCTGAATCCGGGTTCATTCGTGTCATTGATGTCTTCATAAGCGTAGACGTTATTTCCTCTGGTAATGGTGTATTCCGCTCCTGGAAAACCATTGGTGTCGTGCCACCCAAATGGTGAGGCGACGGCGAAACCAGGTTCGGAAATCAGAGATCTGGACCCATGAATCGGACTTTCTACCGGGAAGGCGAACACGTTGTATCCAGATCCATCTTCGGTGGTAAATTCTTCAGATAATTCGGGAGCATTTGGCCCGTGTTCCTGGCAAAAGGCATTGTGCACATGGGCATGTTCACATGAAATTTGCCAATCGAGACGTCTCAATTCCTCACCGGTAACAGCGTCGATGATAATATGCCACCAATGTTTGCCGGAAGGCAGGTCAACATCAAAGGCCCAGGCGAGGCGAACTTCCGTTTCAGCGGTGATGAAATAGACCAACTCACCTGTAGTTTCGTGCAGGTAGTTATTAGGTCCTGCCATTTGGAGTGTGTACTTATTGCCGGAAGGCTGAAAAGCAGATGCGGTAAGCTGAGGAGCTACTTTTCCGAGGGTGGCATTCACGGCTGTCGCCAAATCAATAGCCGGATTTGCGGTTAAAACCTTCGAAACGATATTGGGATAAAGATTGTATTGCAAACTGCGTACTTCTCCGGAAGGATCTATTGCCGCAGTAATGTTGCTGTTTACAACGGTGACCCCATGGATAGACTGACGGGCATATAAATGGGTGAGACCGGTGCGTTTTGTTTGATAAAAATCAGTAACAATCAATTCATTCAGATCAACGGGCGTAAGCCGCTCCTCTTTTTGTTCAAGGGCGGCACGCACCAGTCCCAATTCCGCTTCCTGTCCCAAAACACCTTGACCGGTGATACAAATGGCCAATGCCATCAATAAATTTCTGAATTTCATTTTGACTTATTTTTACACCGCCAATTTAATATAATTAACAGTTGTATGGTGATTACTTAACACAAAAGTTGCCGACCAACTTCGATATTCTGGGATTCCTAAAGAATTTTTATGTCCTCAATTTGATGTGAGCATTTGCCGATTGGCTCTGTATCTGCTGAGCATATCTAAAACGTGGCCTGCGGAACTCATAGGTTAAATATAGGTTTTATCTCCCAATGCCAAATGTGATTGGTTCAAATGCATTTATTGTTTTTGACTTCCTTTATATTCGACGCTCATTTTAAGCTGGCGGAAAATTGTTCCTGTTTCCAATCAGCTTCATTTCCTACCTTGGTCAAAAAAATTAGATACAGAAAAGGAAATTTCATGAGACGCTTCTTCATATTCACTCTTTCATGGATACCAATGCTTTTTTATGTGCAGCTATCAGCCCAAACCATTTTCGACGATGTGATTTTGCTCAAATCGACCGAAATGATCTCTGGAAATGCCAGCGATCACATTACCGGTGAGCAGGTGACCTTAATTTTGCGCGACAGTATATCGCGTCAGGTGAACGATGCTGACAATTCACGCATTCTGCAAAAACCAGTCAGAACTATCGGCGAACCAACCGTACTGACCAACCAGGTGACCGAATATGACTCAAATGGTTTCCTGTACTATCAGGCAATTCTTGCAGGGGGTTTTGGAAATTCATTCAAAGAAAAGAACCGCAGTTTTTTCAAGATTAATATGATACACGGCATCGGTTTCAATCGTCGTGGATCCGTTGGTTTGGGAACAGGATTGCGCCTGTTTTTATCAGAAGATATTACCATTGTACCCGTTTTTTTTGATGCCAGATTTGCAATAGTCTCTAAGGACGTATCTCCGGTTTTGGCCTTCGGGGTGGGATCCGCCTTTCAATCGGGTAATCCCTGGGAAGAAACAGGATCATTTGTTTATGGGGAGTTCGGTGTGCGATTTCGAGGCGTGAATAAGGGTGGCGTCATGGTAACCCTGGGTTATGAAAGTTTTGAAATTAACTTACCCGGTGAAACACGCGGCAACCCATTTACATCCTTTTACTACACGCGACCAAACGGACAAGTCAACGCTTTTTCCCTCAATGTTTCTTTTCTGATTTAGAACCTTTTGGTCTATACAACTTAATTCAGCAAAAAATGAGGATTCAAAAATGAAGAAAAACATTTCTAAAAAATCGGATTCTAAACGGAAAATTCATCCTGGTGTACCACCCCAACCGAATCCGCGTATCGAACACAACTTTGCGTAAATCCATTGGTGATTTATTCAGATAGAACCCTTCCTGAATTGGATAAAATTCCAAATCTCATCATTTAATCTAAATTTGATTTATAATCCAATCTGAAACAGTCAAACCACTCATGAGTCGCGCATTCATTTTTAACCTCATATGGATCATTGGATTCCTCCTCTCCTCCGGGCCGCTATCAGCCCAAACCACATACGAAGATGTGATTCTGCTCAAATCTGCTGAGGTGCTCCGCGGAACCATTACCGACAGCGTTCCCGGCGAACAGGTTACCATCCTTTTGAACGACAGTTTATCCCGTACGGTGAGCTATGTTGATATCTCGCGTATTCTCAAAGAACCAAAACGTATTTCAAAAGCTGAAATGGAAACTGTACGTGAGTCAAAAGAACGCAGATTGGACAATGCTGTGTACTATCAGGGCATTGTGTCCGGTGGGTATGGCTCTGGTTACGAAGAAGACCGCCTCAGTTTTTTTAAGCTGAATATGATCCACGGAGTTGGTTTCCATCGCCGGGCATCTTTTGGCCCAGGTGCTGGGTTGCGCATTTTATTGGAAGAGGATATAACGGTGGTTCCTGTTTTTTTTGATGTGCGCTTTGCCATATTATCCGGAGATATATCACCGGTTTTAGTTTTTGGGGTGGGAAATACATTTCAAAAAGTCAATACCATGCAGGATGCCGGGTCCATTGTTTATGGCGAGATTGGTATACGTCTTCTGGGTCAGGGTAAGGGAGGGCTCATGTTGACACTTGGATATGAAAACTTCGGAGTTATTTTAGCTCCGCCAGGAAGTTTTAACCCATACAATTACAGTTCACAGAGACGATTTAAACAGATCAGCTCTATTACGTTAAACTTTGCCTTTGTGTTTTAGTCTGACGTTTTGAATTTTCCTGGAATTATCCCGGGATCATATTCGAAAAATCGAGGGAAAAGATTCTGAAATATAACTTCAGACGGAAGTCTCACCGATCATACCTACCCCAACCGTATCCGCGGATCCAAAACCCCATACAGTATATCCACCAGAATATTAATCACCACAAAAGCCGCGGCAATCACGAGCACCGAGCCCATCACGACGGGGAAATCATCGTTTTGGAGGGATTGAAAAACCTGCAAGCCCAACCCTTTCCAGTTAAAAATAAACTCAATAAAAACCGCTCCGGCGAGCATGGAGGCAAACCAGCCGGATATGGCAGTAATGACCGGGTTGAGGGCATTGCGCAGCGCGTGGCGGAATATGACCCTGTTTTCCGAAAGGCCCTTGGCCCTGGCCGTGCGGATGAAATCCTGCGAAAGCACATCCAGCATGGTATTTCGCGTAAGCTGCACCACGATGGCGAGTGGTCGAATACCCAGGGTAATGACTGGAAGAATGAGGTTCTGTAAAGCCAGATATTCGCCTTCGAAGACATCCACATCATAGAGCGAGCCAGTCATGTTGAGCCCCGTGCCCGGCAAATGGAGATTGCTGCCGGCAAAAGGCACCATCGAAAACCCAAAAACAGATACCGTGAGAAAATTGATCACCTGCAACCCAATTCCGACCAACAATCCCTGAAGCACCAAAGTCAGGCTGTACATGGCGGATCGTTTGTGTTTTACCAAAAGGGACAAGACCAATCCCAGCAAGGCAAAAACCAGGGGAAGCATGGGCAGGGAAACCTGACTGGACCAGAGATACCCACCAATCCACGAAATAATAATGGCGGAAAAAAACGAAGGCGCCGACATCCCCAACACGGCTGTAAACAGCGCAAAACTATCCAGGAATTTGTCTTTGTAAAGCGCAGACATCACCCCTACCAATACGCCTACGACGAGTGCAAACAAAATGGCAAAAATGGCAAGGATCACCGTGCCGGGCAGCGCTTCGGCTATAATCGCCGAAACCTCCTTTCTGGACTGATACGACCGCCGCAGATAAGGCTTTTTGGCGACAAGCGCCATATCACCCATCGGAATAAGCGTCTGATAATCGTATTTGTCCGGATTGAGGTAAATGTGACTCTCCTTTGCTTCCGTACGGTGCAGCGATACCGGGCTCACATCATTGAGGTACAACAAATATTGTTTTCCCCAGGGCAGGTCGAGTCCGAGTTCTTTTTTCACAGCCGAGAGGGCAGCTTCGTCCACCCGCTGCCCGAGCAACATGCGGGCGGGGTCGCCGGGATTGATGCTGAAAATGGCAAATACCAGCGTCACCACGCCCCAAAGAACCAGCAGCCCGTAAGCGAGCTTTCGCAAAATATACCTTGTCAATTGGCCGCGATATTCAGATACTCTTCCCGCAGCGATTCAAATTCCGGAATGTCGTTGCCGTGCCATTTTTTGATCACCGTTCCGTTTTGCAGCAGCACCAGGCCGGGATTGGCGCGGATAATGGTTTTCAGCAATATTTCATCACCTCCGTAAAAAGGAAAGGCAATCTGATTGTCGTGGCGGAAAGCCTCATATTCATCGTAGGGTGAAGCGGTGAGGGCATAAAAGTCGTAACCGGCTGCTTCTGCTTTTGCCGAAAGGTCCTTTAGAGATTCGAGCACGCGGCCTTTTTGCGCTTTGGGCACGTCGTACATCACAACCATAAAACTGTAGTTCTCATCCGAAATGAGTTCCTCTCCGACATCAAATCCATCGCTGTCGAGGATGTTGAATGAGGCAATCGGCGCCTCGTACCCGCGCTGAAT
>JBGTLS010000566.1:0-10170 GCA_041744015.1 Cryomorpha sp.
TCTTTTAGAAATAGGTTGAGTCAAAAAACACACCCCCGGCCCCTCTCAAGAGGGAATTCTGGCTCGAAGATTCTGACATTGATTGGGACGAGTCAGTAACCGAAGGATCGATAGACACAACCCCGGCCCCTATCAAGAGAGGAATCTGGCTCGAAGATTCTGACATTGATTGGGATGAGTCAGTAACCGAAGGATCGCTGGACACACCCCCGGCCCCTCTCAAGAGGGGATTCTGGCTCGAAGATTCTGACGTTGATTGAGATGAGTCAGTAACCGGAGTTTTGGCAAAAGCATCCTCGATGTGAAGTGCACCAGCCTGTGCGCGGCAAGTCCCCTCTCGAGAGGGGATTTAGGGGTGTGTTGTGTCGGATATAATCAGGGAATTCAATGGGGAGTTTTCATAAACAAACGCAGACAGATTTCCTTTCTCAAATCCTTCAGCATAAATCGTAATTATTCTGATTACTTCATCAAGCCGTTTAAAAACTTCCGCATCCTTTACCCGCAGGGTGTTCAACCCCAAGACATAAAATCGGGTTTCTTTTAAAGAATTTTTTTTCCGGGTTTCCTCCCAATCGTGTGAAGCTCCATCAATTTCTATAACCAATTTTAATTCGAAACAAAAAAAGTCGGCAATGAAATTATCCAGTGGTTTCTGTCTGTGGAAATCATATTTTCCCATGAATTTTCCTTTGAGTTTAGTCCAAAGGATGATTTCGGATTTTGTACTGTTGTTTCTAAGTTGTCGCGCCAGTTTTTTCAGGTGTGGATTGTATGGAAAGATTTGGCGTTTGGCTGATGATGAGGACAAACCTTTAACATTTTTGACGCAGGGCGTTCGCAATTGAGAATGCGAAGATTCTGACGTTGATTGAGATGAGTCAGTAACCGAAGGATCGATAGACACACCCCTGGCCCCTCTCAAGAGGGGAATCTGGCTCGAAGATTTTTGCATTGATTGAGATGAGTCTGTAACCGGAGTATCGCATGACACACCCCCGGCCCCTCTCAAGAGGGGAGACAAGCTCGGAGATTCTTGGGTTGATTCAGAAATGTCAGATACCGGAGTATTGGCCAAAGCATCCTCTTCATGCACTGTCCCGGCCTGTGCAGACGGCAAGTACCCTCCCGAGAGAGGATTCAGAGGTGTATCAGATTGATCAGTCATGATAATCAAAAATACACTTTATTCTTTCGGCTTATTCGTCATTTCCAGATATGCATTCCCGGTCACGGCTCTGTCGCCGATGGTACCTGTGGCAGTACACATGCCTTCCCAATACGGCAGGCTGAGCCCCATGCGCCGCAGCACCAATTCCTGATGCGGATACAGCGCCTCCACCGTGATATCCGCCTGAATTTTTTCAATCACCACCGACCATTTCACCGGGTACACCCTCCCCGATTCCGGACTGGTCCAGTATTCCAGCGGGGTCATGGTGATATCACCGTCGGCAAGGTCGGTCACTGTGCCATCTTCCGCGTGGTAACTTCCGCCAAACAGCAGGATGTCCGAACGCCTGTCTTCCACATTGTACACCATGAGTTCCTCAGATTTTTCGTTGAATTGAATGGACATCCAATCCCAGCTCACCTTTGGACTCAATAGCTCATTCCCGCAATTCCACTGCCGGTCGTACCAGAGTTGGCCGCTTACGGGGATGGTATCTCCGTTGAAATAGATTACCCCTTCCGTATCGAGCCGTGGGTAGGAGTAGTATCCGGCTGTCGCCAAATCGCCATACGTCTCGTATCCCGTTCCATTTTGAAATACGGGATCCTTTGCGGGAAATGTTGTCAGCGCAAAGCCGATCTCGTGGTCCTGCATGTCCGCGTTGAGAGCGTATTCACCAAATTGTCCTGTGAGATGGTACGAACCCTTGTGTAGGGTCAACGGCAACTGCCCCGCTTCCGTCGGATTTCGGACCCTGAAAAATTCATAATCGTAATAAAACGTTTCCGTCTGCGGATCCGACACGGCAATATTGACCAGGTAATTGTCCTTTCTCCCTGCGGTGGTGTAATGAAAAAAAACATATTCAATCCCATACACTTTTCCTGTGTTGTCATTCAGATGGCCGGTATAGTACCACCACTCAAGCGAGTTCAGCGCGTGTACAGCCTCATCCACCTTGAGATCGGCCATCAGGGCGTACGTGTCATATTTGTATACAAAAGGATTGCAGGACTGGAACAGGAAAAGAAAAAACAAAGAGATCAAACCAAATTTCATAGAGAAGAAACAGGACAGGTGGTGAAAGGTTCTATCAGTAAGTAGTCCATTTACTCCTTGCAGTCTTGAGGTTTCTTCCTGACTGTTGACAGGTGGGCGCATAATTTGCGATCCTCACAAATCTCGTATTTGTGCATATGAGCTGTGATTTCCACCACCCTATAAGTATGTTATCTCTGCTTGAAGCAAACGTCGCGCAGCGGACAATAAAAAATTCTGCGATCTATGACACGCAAAACGTCTTTGCGATCTCTGTGTAAAAATCAATGTTCGCCCGCGCTTCCTACCCTTACACTTTATCCCTTATTCCTTAAAGCCTTACGTCTTATAAACTTATGCCTTACGCCTCGAATCCCAATCTTACACCTTCAACCTCCCTTCCACTCCTCCATCACTCTTCATCCCCACCAGCGCTGAAGCCGCGATTTTGATGAGGGAAACGATTTTACCCGATGTGGTGTCCCAATAATACGCATCCAGAGGAGTCACCTTGATAAGCGATACATCCGGATCTTTTTTGCCCTCCTTAAACCAGGCTTTGGCAATCGGAGTCCACAACTCCTCAATGGTTGCCTGATCGGTGTAAATGGTCGCTTCGCCATATACCGAGAGGTAATGGGAATCGGCCACTTTCGAAAAAAACAACTGAACCCGCTTATCAGAGGCAATATCAAAATTCTTGTTGCTCGTTTTCGAACTGATAAACCAGATATTGCCCTCATCATCCACATCCTGCACGCTCATGGGTCGTGTATCGATAGGAAGCCTTTCGAGGTCCGTGCAAAACATACAAACGCTGATGTCTATGGCCAGTTCCTTTACTTTCTCAATGGCATCCTGACTGATTAAATTTTTTAATTTACTCATGATTTTATTTTTATTTATTTAATTCAATTTGCTCAGAGACCCATTTTACCGCAAGGTCGTATCCTTTAATTCAAAACCGCGGTTCACCCCCGGCTCCACTATACCGGTGGCGCGAAATCCGATCATATTCGCTGGTAATTCATTTATTCCCGTTACCATAGTACTGAATCGCAATTATGTGATGACTTCTGGGAAATCCCAATAAATATGCCTTCGAATCAACGGAGACATGTCATCTGCATTGATATAAGCGGAAAATCCTTTTCAGGAAACTGATCCAGATGGATTTACAGGGCTTTGGTACCTTTTTTGAGCAAGAACAGCAAAACAAGATATAATGAAGAATAAATTGAATCTCGTCTGCCTGTTGTGTGGAATTTTATTCCCCTTGTTCCCGAATGCCATAGCCCAGGAAAGTGATGAAGAAGGCATCAGATTGGTGGTAATGAGCTACACAGAAGCCATGGCTACTCAAAACAAAAAAGCGCTGGCAGACCTGCACATCGATGAGGCTGAAAATTACTTTTTATCCTATCACCCCGATTCTGTCTCCTACGGCACACAATCGCCATTTGATTTTGAATTTTGGGGAAACTATCAACTCCGTCCCGAGATCAATCCGGAAGAAATGAAAATTCATTCAGACAAACGACTCGCATCCGTTTGGGTGCCCTATACGCTGTACGTCAACGAAAAATTCAGCCATTGCGGAATTCAGATGTACAATATGATCAAAATTGACGCAGGCTGGCGCATTACTTCCCTGACGAGTTCGCTGCAAACGGAGGATTGCATAAGGTAGTCCAATCCCGTTTGGTTCGAATATTGCCTTAGCTATTCCAATTCAGATTTTGCTATGGTCTGAAAGATAATGGGAAGGTCCGGAGAAATCCGGGCCTTTCTGTGTTCCATTCAGAATGACAAGACTCCGCGCTTTGTCATTACTCCCTTCGGTCGTGATACCGCTTCGCTCAGTTCAGAGCGGAGCGAAGAATCTCAAACATTGAATGGACAGATTACTCCCTTCGGTCGTGAGCCGCTGGCGCTAAGTTCCTCCTATCGTCGGAATGACAAGACTCGGAGTCCTGTCATTACTCCCTTCGGTCGTGATACCGCTTCGCTCAGTTCAGAGCGGAGCGAAGAATCTTTAAATCGGAGAAGCAGGTTCCACCTATCGTCGGAATGACAGAACCCGGAATAACGATCCACAAAAAAACCCCGGACGAATCCAGGGTTTTACGTTCAATTCAATTTCCGCTGTTAGACCTTCCGCGTCGTAACGATCAATGCATTGCCCATGGCGGGTGCGACCTGTTCAATGCGGTCAGCCATATTGGTGCTTTTGTTGATCCACATCGTGGTTTTTTCATTTTCATTTTCGGAAGCCACGAGGTCTACTTTCCAGTAATCCTTGCCCTCGAGCGTCTCCGAACCACCAACGTGCACCTTATACTGTTTGGCCTTCATGGTGGCCATATCGTCCATCACCACCACCAGTTCGTACCCTTCGGCGAGTGGAAGTCCGGCCACGATCTGCTCATAACCCGCTGCGGGACTGAGCAAAGCACCCTGATAGGGAATTTCCATCGCCTGACCCATGGCTTTCACAGCGAGCTTGTCGCTGTGGTAGTCTACTTCGATTTGCTGACCCATTTGAGATACCTTTCGGGAAATGGGCTTCAGGTCAGCGCTGTAAGTCATCGCATCCGACATGCTGCCCATGGATCCTTCCGAAGCATCGGTGATCATCCATTTTCCATCTGACTTCGACACAGTGCGTTTGGTGGTCATTTTCATTTCCTGTCCCGGCAGGGAAATACTCACGTCAAATTCAGCAGAACCTTCCACAAAACGGGATTTGATTTCTGGCAAGGATGAAGCAGTTTTTAAATTTGCCGTTGGATTATATGTCACTTTAGATATGTCAACCTTGAGCTCTCCCAATCTGCGGGCCACATCTTCCGGCATATCTTTCTGGTACCGGCCTCCGATTTTTTCCGAAAGGAAGCGCTCAATCTCAGCGTACATGGCCATGTTGTTCACAGGTTTTGCAAAGCCGTGGCCTTCATCCTCTGCGAGCAGGTAACTCACGTCGTGACCATGGTCGCGCAGGGCCACTACAATCTGATCGGCCTCCGCTTTTTTCACCCTCGGGTCGTTGGCGCCCTGTACAATGAGCAGGGGCTTTTTGATCTTGTCGGCGCTGAACAGCGGACTGGCTTCCTTGATCAGTTTCTTACCTTCAGGGGTATTCGGGTCACCCACCATGCCATAGAGGTACGCACGGGCCGCTTCCCAGTATGCCGGCACAGATTCGAGCAGGGTAAAGATATTGCTTGGTCCTACGATATCCACACCACACGCGTAGAGATCAGGTGTGAATGCGAGTCCGGCCAACGTTGCATATCCGCCGTAACTTCCACCCATGATGGCCACACGGTTTTTGTCGGCGATACCTTCTTTGATCATATGATTCACGCCCCAGGTGATGTCATCCTGCATGAGTTTACCCCATTGCAGGTCTCCGGCGTTGAGAAATTTCTTGCCGTAACCCCCGCTTGCGCGGAAATTGGGTTGCAATACAGCGTAACCGCGGTTAGCCAAAAACTGAGCGATGGAATTAAAACCCCAATTGTCACGCGGACCTTTTGGACCACCGTGCACCAACACCACCATGGGCAGGTTTTTTGCTTCCATACCTGCCGGCAGAGTGAGATATCCGGAAATTTCGAGGCCGTCGCTGCTTTTGTAGCGCACAGGATTCATGGGCGCAAGGTGTTCTTCAACAGCTTTCAGCGCCGGACGGGGTGTGTATTGATGAATCAATTCCCGGGTTTTCGTATTAAAAAACCACGCTTCGCTGGCATAGCGATCACCATGTACAGCCACGAGCATTTTAGAATAGTCGGTCGTACTGCTCTGTAAGCTTATTTCACGTCCTTCAAATTTTTGCTGCAGAAATTTATAGTCTTCCTCCCATTTTTTATCCTTCCAGTATATTCTCGTTCGGTCGTCGGTGTAAGTGGTGTATAATATCTTGCGGGTATTTCTGTCGAGGCTGAGACCGCCAAAATCCACCCGTTTTTCGGGATCGCTTTCTATCAGTGTCATTTTCTTTGTCACCGGATTCATCAGGTAGGCAGTCGACAAGTCGAGTTCTCCTTTGTTGGTGACGATATAAAACTGACCATTTGTTTCGTTCCATCCAGCCACATAGGCACTTTCGGTGACAGACGTTTCATAAATCGGTTCCAGTTTGGAGCCTTCCTTCCGGAGAATGGTGGTATTTCCCTTTTCATCCGTACGGTACAGGAGTCGGAGGGCATCGTCCCAATCGAAATTGTAACTGGTGATTCGGTCGTTGTTTTCGTAAAGCTTGATGAGCTCACCAGTCGAAATGCGCAGGCTGTAGAGGTCGTGCCATGCTTTGTCGCGGTCATTGATTCCGACCATGAGCATATCGGGATCATTTTCACTCACGTTATAAATCTTTGCGGTAATTTCTTCCATCGGCGTAAGATTGCGCGATTCAGGAACACCGGGACCTTTATAATTCGGATCGACGGCAAACACATTGATATTTTCGTCTCCGTCCTTGTCTTTCACGTAGAGAATGTACTTACCATCTTCCGTCCAAAAATAGCCGTACAAAGGTCGTTTGCTGTTTGTGAGAGGCCTGGCTTCCTCAA
Source organism: Cryomorpha sp. (assembly GCA_041744015.1). GTDB lineage: Bacteria > Bacteroidota > Bacteroidia > Flavobacteriales_D > Cryomorphaceae > JBBQZU01. The sequence continues at coordinate 6,790 of JBGTLS010000566.1, forward strand.
AAGGCTCATCAAAGGTTTTCACCCAAACGTTCATGATGCCATCATAGGCTTTCATGAAAGAAATATATTTACCATCCGGGCTGAGTTGTCCCCCGGATATTTCAGGATTACCGAAAAATAAATCGCGGTCGAGAATAGGTGATTTCTGTGCTTTCATAGGAGAATTTGCGACCATGCCTAAGAGGATCATGGGGAGGATTAAAAAGTATCTGGTCATCATATGAAGTGGTTATTGGTTATAAGTTGGCGAAGATAACCATCATTGACCGGATGCAAAGACCGTCCATCACATATTTTCGGTAAACATTTCCCTAAATTTGTTGTCTTAAATTAGGTCAGTTGTTAAGATTTGCGCTCATACTCACATTCCTTTCCAGCAGCTGTCACTATGGGCAGTCCGTCCCCGACTTTCGTCAAAATGAAAAAGAAAATAAAATGAAAATAGAAATCTGGAGCGATATCGCATGTCCGTTTTGTTACATCGGAAAAGCCCATTTGGCGGAAGCCATGATCAACCTGTCCGACAGCGACCTGATTGAAATAGAATGGAAAAGTTTCCAACTCGATCCCACCCTTCCCAAAACTTCTGACCAGACCTTGTACGCATCGCTGGCAAAAAGCAAGGGCATCAGCATGGAACAAGCCATGTCGATGACCGTGCAGGTAAAGCAAATGGCGCAGAAAGCCGGATTGGTGATGGACTTCGACAAGGTCGTTCCTGTCAACACATTTGATGCGCACCGGCTTCTGCAATACGCCAAAACGCAGGGCAAAGGCGACGCTGTGAAGCTGGCCCTGCTCGATGCCTATTTTACCCAAGGCGCCGATATCGCAAAAGCAGAAACCCTGGTCGAGATCGGTCTGAAAGCCGGTTTGCCGGAAAAGGAATTGCAGGAAACCATAAGCGGCGATGCTTTCGCAAAAGAAGTGGAAAGTGATATCGCCGAGGCGCGTCAATTCAACATTTCTGGTGTACCGTTTTTTGTGGTCGACAGGAAATATGGCATCTCAGGCGCCCAGCCCGCAACTCAGATCAAGGTCACGTTGGAAAAGGCATTGGCTGAATGGAAAGCTGCCAATCCCAGAGCGAAGCTGGAGATGACTGAAGGAGCGGTTTGCAAGCCCGATGGGGCGTGTGATTGATTCCACTCCTGTCATTACTCCCTTCCATGCGGACTACCGTCGGTCGTGATACCGCTGCACTTAGTTCAGAGCGCAGCTTTTGCGAAGCGAAGAATCTCAATATCGGATAGAGAGATTACTCCCTTCACACAAGCATGCGCACAGGCCCTATCCTTCGGCGGGTAAACTTGTCGTGAATTTTCTATCCCCCGCCCCCAAAAACTTCCTCCCCCCTCTCATCGTACATCTCAAGAATAATATATCTTCGAATCCGATTATGAAATCCCTGCGCGTATACGTATTTTCCGGTATTGCCCTGCTTACCATATTCATGGGTTTGCGTCTCGCCGCGCTCGAACAGTCGCGACTCGAAATGCGCGAAGACCTCATCGAGCTTTCCATGATCACCTATGGGATCATGAACATCGATGAATGGAAAATAATTATCACCGATATCGTCACCAACAAGGTAAACGAATTTGACCTCACGGATGACAACAGAAAAGAAATGCGGAAACGCATCAATGCCTTTCTCACCAAAATGGTGTCCGACCTGGAGGGGCGGTTTCAGGCGGAAAATAAAGGTATAGTAGGCTCTGTTCGCACGGTAATCTCCGATTTCATGGGGCTTTTTGACAAAATTAAACGCGATGTGCCCCAGTTCACGGAAGAAATCATGGCATTTCTGGACGACAAACAGAACAGAGAAGATGTGCGCAATTTCATCGTGGAAAAAATTGAAGGATATGCCGACGATACCTTTTCAGAAACGGATTACAGCCTCCATGATGAGATCATCGCGAAATACGGATTTGAAACCCGGGACGAAACCATGGCGGAGCTCCGCTCCCGGGTTGATGCCAATGAAAAACGCAGCAAACCCTACATCTATGGACTCCTGGGAATATTCATCGGAGTTATCATCTGGCTCATTGCCGTAAGGCCAAAATCGCGAGGTGTGATGCTCGCACTCGTTATTTGCAGCCTCGTGCCCCTCGCCCTTGGACTTTTCCTGCCCATGATTGAAATTGATGCGCGCATCGCCGAATTGCGGTTCCAACTCCTCGGCGAGCCGGTCGTTTTTTCAGATCAGGTCATTTATTACAAAAGCAAAAGCATCATCGAAGTGGTGGAACTCATGTTCCGCAACGGAAAGCCCGACCTGGTAGCCGTCGGCATACTCATCCTGGCTTTCAGTGTGGTATTTCCCCTATCAAAACTGGTGGCGTCCATCATTTACCTCTATCAACCGTCGGCACGGCACAAAAAAATACTGCGTTTTCTCGCCTTCAAAACCGGAAAATGGTCAATGGCTGACGTGCTCGTGATTGCCATCTTCATGTCATATATCGGATTTTCGGGCATAGTTTCGGAGCAACTCAAAGTCCTGCAGGGCATGGCCAAATCGGTGGACCTGCTCACCACCAACAATTCCCGTCTGCAAACTGGCTTTTATATGTTCACGGCTTTCGTCCTCATCAGCCTGATGATCGCCCAGCGCATTCCCGATGTGGCCGATGAATGGATCACGGTGGAAAAACCGGAAAAATGAGAAATGACCTGGCTACATACCGCGTCATGTTTCGCGATTTTGCTGCCGGTGTCCAGATTTTTACAGATTCGGAATGGGAAGCTGTGATCAGTCATTTTATCATATTTGAAGCCCGCCGCAAAGATTTGCTCACGACACCCGGTGAAGTGGAGCGCTACCTGTACTTTGTGGTGGAAGGAGTCCAACGCGTTTACTATTTAGATGATCAGGACCGGGAAGCCACGCTGGTATTCACCTACGCCCCATCATTCGGCGGGGTGATCGACGCCATGGTCCTCGGACAGCCGGCGAAATTCGGATACGAAACCCTCACTCCCTCTGTGTTTTTGCGTGCCCCTTACCGGGAAATAGAAAAACTGCGCACCGAAATTCCCGCCCTCGACCACATGTTTCAGACCGGGGTGATGCAGGCCCTGTCGGGGATTTTAGATCGTCTTGCAGAAGTGCAGTGTTTCTCATCCGAAGACCGTTTTCGCAGCCTGATGTCCCGGAGTCCGCACCTCCTTCGACTCATTCCGCATAAATACATCGCCAATTATCTGGGAATTGACCCGACCAATTTCAGCAAGTTGATCAATCGGATAAAGATTTGATGGCCGATTCAATACAAATCATGTGATTCCAAAATCCGCTATTTAATGGGCTGGAAATAAGTTTCAACGCGTGTTGAATAATACATACACAAATCGAACACCCAATTTATGGAA
>JBGTLS010000567.1:0-11385 GCA_041744015.1 Cryomorpha sp.
ATCGCCGACCAGCCAACGTGTCAGAGGGCTCTGCCCGCAAATTTGAGATACACGATTCAAAAACTTCATAACAGTCTCCTTCAGTTTTTGTAAGACAATTCAGCGTTTGCGTGAAAAGTGTGTCATATGGTACAACGGCTGCCGCCAAAAGATTGGACGACCAAATCATTGTTAAACATAGTGTTGAAAACAATGAATTTCTTACGCGATACGCAGGTCCGAACTTTTTGCCGCTTAAGGCGACACGTATGAAATGAAGCGTTTTTAGGTGATGTCCGCTTTTTGCACGGGTTGAAACATCATTCATCGTCGATTGGTTTAAGGTAGACAAGCAGATGCCTCAGGCAGAAGCTTGTTTCCGTTTTGCAATTTTGGCGAAAGCCGGATGAACAGTGGTCAACGAGCTGACCTGATTATAAATTCCGACATATGTTAAAATTAGTTTTATTTCTTTCAACGTGGACTAAATTTTTCCGGATTCGATAAAATGTGGGTGACAGAAGAAAGAAAATCCTCTTCCTGGGTCAGCTACAAGCTATTCTCAACTTCAATCAAATTGAAAGACGAAGATTTTTTTTGAATTTTGAAATCCAATCTATGCTCACGAACGTAGCTTTCTGACAATTCTGCCGGAAATCGGTGGTTTGGGAAAACCAGAAAGATGTTTAACCGCTCAAAACAATCCAGGAGTTCAATACTTTTCCGCTTTGCCGGGATACTCTTCCTGCTGGTTTATCTGCTCTTACCTTTCGGAAATCAATTTACAAGACTTTTGCACCACGCCTCTCATCAAATTGCTGAGATGGTGAGTGGATCAGAAGATGAGCATCACAGCCATGATCACCACGCTGGGATATCTCATGCCCATCATCAACATCACGCCCAGGCTCACAATTCGGAAGAACATAATAATCACGCTCACCCTCTTTTAGATTTTTTCGAAGCATTCGCAGATTTTGCAATGGGTTCAGACGAAGACCAGATGACTTTTAAATCCGTTGACAAACATTTGGGCACTGATCACTTTTTTATAGCAGATCGCTCTTTTGAAGAACTTCCTTCGAAATTTCCTGCACTCATTGCGTCAACCCTCGCTGAGCACACTTACACTGTGCCGATGCCGCCAGACGGGGCTATCTGTTCTGCGCAGTTTTAAAATAAAAACCCTTTTTATTTTTATTTTATTTGAAGGCTTTCACTGGGATAAATTCTCAAAATCCTTCTAATAAATGATTGAGTTCCGGTTCATCATCCAAGTGGATTTTAACCGGGGTTTGAGACGGCTGCGCAGCGCAAAAATGATTCTGAATTTATTTTCCGGAACAGGTATCAGAACTCATTTTTCGAAGGGAATCCAATATTTCGCACCTCTCAAAATTTATCACCATGAAACCAAATCTATTTTTGTTCCTGACAATAGGAGCATGTTGCCTTTTCCTCAATGGAAATGCGCAAAACCGCACCATTACCGGCACAGTCACCGATCGCAGCACACAGGCTCCTGTGGAATTTTTGTCTGTGAGTACCTTGAATTATTCCTTCGGCGAAACCACAGATGGCCGGGGTAATTTCACCATCACGGTCCCCGGGCAAACAGATACCCTGCTTTTCTCACATGTGGGATACCAACCAATGATTTATGTTGTGAATGGGGATCAGGATGAAATCAAAATTTCACTTTCTCCGAGCATTTTGACCCTCGATCAGGCGGTGATCACTGCAAGTCGTGACGAGCAGCTTCGATCTGAAGTGCCGGTAGCCATCAGCAAAATCGGCTCCCGCGAAATAAAGGAAACAAATGCCACCCAACTCGATCAACTCCTTAACCGGATTCCCGGTGTAAACATGGTCGACCTCGGCAATGAGCAACACGCCATGGCCATTCGCCAACCCATAGCCACCAACGGGGTTTTTCTTTACATGGAAGATGGCATTCCCATCAGGCCTACCGGTGCTTTCAACCACAATGCGCTGATTGAAATCAATCATGCGACCATGTCGGGGGTGGAAGTGGTCCGCGGACCTGTTTCTTCCCTTTATGGGGCCGAAGCGGTGGGGGGCGCCATCAATTTCCTGAACAAACAGCCCACTTTGGATCCTTCGGGTCGGGTAGCCCTTCAGGGAAATACCAATGGATTTCGACGGTTTGATGCCGAAGGATCTAATACATTCAACAAATTAGGTGTTTTCGCCGGGGCATCTTATTCCGGCAGAAGGGATGGTTTCAGAGACAACAGCGATTACGACAAGTATTCCGCTACTGCCCGGGCTGTATATGCACTCAATTCGAAAACCCGCCTCCGCGCAGCAATGACTTACATCAACTACTCCACATCGGCAACAGTTTCTGCTGACAGTGCCGACTTTTTCAACCGGCGTTTTCCATCCCAGTTTGAATTTGCCGGAAGGGACGTCTCAGCCCTGCGCGCCAACGCAGGCGGGGATCACAGATGGAACAACAAAAACACCACCGATTTCACGATGTACATGCGCAACAACCATGTAGACCAGAACGCCTCCCATACCGTGCGCCTTGATTCGGAAAATCCGCTTCGCGCGAGCAGCGAAATCTCCCGACTGGCTTTTACGAGCTATGGCGCAATACTGCGTCACAAGGTCAATTTTGACTGGCTGAACAGCACGTTGACCGGTGGGGTTTCCTTTGACTACAGTCCAACTGATATAACACGCAATTACATCGATGTGAAAAGAAACGAGGCGGGGGCATTCGTTAGTTTTGTCGACAGTGATTCACTTTTGGCCAACAGCCGCACTGATCTGTACAACGCGGCGGCTTTTGCACAGTACACCATCAAACCAATTGAAAAACTTTCGATTTCAATCAGCGGCCGTTTTGACAACATCGTGTACGATTACGACAACTTTTTGGACAGCACGGCCTTTTCGGGTGCCCCGGACAGCCGGGATGTTTTTCAGGCTGCCACGCCCAAATTGGGCGCAGTGTACAACTTAAATCCTTCCCTGGGATTGTATGCCAATTACAGCATTGGATTTTTGCCTCCGCAAATCAGCGACCTCTACCGCGGCGTGAAAGTCCCGGTACTTCAGCCGGCGACCTATACCAATTACGAAATGGGTACATGGTTTAGACTTTCTGACAAGGCCACACTGGAAGTAAATATTTACCAGCTCGATGGGGAAAATGAAATCATTGCAGTCAATCTGCCCAATGGAGAAAGGGTAAACCAAAATGCCCGAAAAACCCGCCACAGAGGAGTGGAATACGCGCTCACCATAACGCCCAATGAAGAATGGAAATTTCAGTTCACCGGGAGCAATTCAACACATGAATTTATCGCTTTTCCAGACGGTGGAGAAAACCGCGATGGCAAAAAAATGCCAGGCGCTCCTGATTGGTTGGCCAATGCCAATCTGAACTATTACCCGGCTAAAATTCGCGGTTTGTATATAGGTATTGAATGGATGCACGTGGGTGAATATTTCCTTGACAATGCCAATTCACAAACGTATGAAGGTTATGATATTTTCAATTTCCGCACGGGTTACCAATGGAAATCTTTTGAAGTGTGGTGCAATGTGATGAACCTGACGGATAAATTATATTCCGTGAGCACCACTTTGCGCAATGACGGCAAGCTGTATCAGGTAGGCGAAGTGCGTAGCCTGAATCTCGGACTGGCTTATAATTTTTAATCTCAAACGCCCGTGCAGGTCATTTTCCTGCACGAGCGTCTGATCAATCCCGCCGACATGATCACAACATTTGAATTAACGAAAAAATTTGGGGAGTTTACCGCACTGGATCATTTGACCCTGGAAGTCAATCCCGGAGAAATTTTTTGTCTGCTCGGCGCCAATGGCGCCGGCAAAAGCACGACCATTGGACTCCTCCTGGATTTTATAAAACCCTCGTCGGGAAAGGCGCTGATTGGCGGCATCGATGTTGTCGAAAGGCCTTTGGATGTGAAACGTTTGGTGAGCTACATACCGGAGAATCTGATGCTCTATCCCAAATTATCCGGTCTTGAAAACCTCGATTTCTTTTGCCGTTTGTCCGGAAAAAAATACGACAAAGCCGCTCTTTTGCATTTTCTTGAGGAAGCTGGATTGCCTGTTATTTTTGCTTCGAAAAGGGTAGAGGTTTATTCCAAAGGCATGCGGCAAAAAGTGGTCATAGCGCTCACCCTGGCGAAAGATGCGCGGGTGCTGCTCCTCGACGAACCCACTTCAGGTCTCGACCCCAAATCGAGCAATGAATTTGGAGAACTCCTGCAGCGCATGAGCGAAAAAAAGGTGGCGGTGCTGATGGCGACGCACGACCTTTTTCGCGCAAGACAAACGGCAACCCACGTCGGCATTATGAGAGAAGGCCGACTTCTGGAAACCATGCCCGTTTCCCAGCTTTCCGGAATCGATCTGGAGGAACTGTACTTAAGCCATATGAACTGATGATGACCCGCGCAATTGTAGTTCGTGAACTCAGGGAAATTTTCCGACAACGCGTTTTCCAAATCATGGGATCCATCCTGTTTTTGCTGATCGTTTTTGCCATCCTGTCGGGTTTTGCTTATCAGCAAACCATCGTAAAGCAAATAGAAGCGGCAAATACGACGGCCCGAACCCATTGGGAATCGCAGAGCGATAAAAATCAGCACAGCGCCGCGCATTACGGCGTGTACCTTTTCAAACCGAAATCGCCTCTTTCTTTTTGGGACACAGGCATCGACAAATACGTGGGTTCAGCTATTTTTATCGAACCCCATGGCCGCAACAGACCGATGTACCGACCCATCGACGACAGTCCGTTATTGGCGCGATGGGGCGAGCTGACTCCGGCATTCGTGTTCCTGGTTTTACTGCCCTTGCTCGTCATTTGGCTTTGCAGCAGTGCCATCTCACGTGAAAAGGAATTGCAAACCCTCAAATTTGTACTCAGTCAGGGTGTGTCGTGGAGAACATTGTTGTTTTCCAAAGTGTTGGCGCGCTGGATTGTTGTTTTGGGATTCGCCCTTCCGGCATTTCTGGTAATGGCCTTAACCTTTCAGTTTTCCGGAGCGACTATGGAGGCGGGTATTGAAAACTGGATACTCATGGGGCTGGTTTACCTGCTTTTCCTCGGGGTATTTATCCATATGTCTGTCGGCCTTTCGGCAAAACTTCAAAACACGTCCGCTACGATGATTCTGATGATTGGCTTTTGGCTGGCCTCCGTTTGGATTGTGCCCCGGGTATCGGCTTATTTCAGTGCGGAGATGCACCCGGTTGCTTCAGCCTGGTCATTTGACGTTGCCCTCGAAAGCGAAATCGAAGCCCGTGGCATGAAACGCCATGATCTCAACAATGCCAATTTGAAGGCATTTCAGCAGGAATTGCTCGACATATACAATGTTAATGATCTCGCCGATTTACCAGTTAATTATGCGGGACTCGCACTTTTGGAAACGGAAAAGAAAAATGACCTCATCATTGGAGAAAGTTATGGATCTCTTTTTGAAGATTATCAGAATCAACTTACTACCGTTCAAATGTTTGGGCTTATTTCACCATTTCTCGCTGTGAAGCAATTGTCAATGGGATTGTGTAAAACAGATGTGCTCAATTTTATTCATTTTCAGGAAGAGGCCGACAAATACCGAAAAGATTTTAATATCACCCTTAACAAGGACCTTGTGCAGTCCGGTGCGGCAGGAGAGCGTAGCGAAGTACGATCAAGCAGCTTTTGGCGGGAAGTGCCCGAATTTGAGTACAAGGCTACGACTTCATTGGGGCTCCTTTCTCATTATGGTCTGAGCTTTCTGATTCTAGGGGCCTGGTTTATTGCTTCCCTGTTGATGCTTCTTTTCAGCAAACCAAAAACCTCCCTGTCATGAAGTTATTCCGAATATTTCTCGCATCAGATGTCGTGCAGCTCCGTCGGGATCGGGTGATGATCTGGTCGGCAATTTGTTTTCTGGCTTTGTTGATATATGGTACCCATGAAGGCAGTATTCAGGCAGAAGAAATTCGCGCCGATCAGAAATTAATGTCCGACCTGACTGACTCTCGTTTGGAGTCACTTTTCCAGGAACTTGAGAAAAATCCGCAGCAAGTGGATAGAACGCCTTACGAAATGGGCGGTAAAACAGCAAAGAGATACCTTCACAAATCGCCACCTCCATTGGCCTTGTTGTCTGTTGGTCAGCGCGATCTTTTTGAGTCTACTTATGCCATTTCGCTGCGGGAAGGCGATTACACTTTTATGAGCGGGCACGAACGTCTCGACAATCCCCTGCTTACTTATCTCGGAAGTTTCGATTTCGCTTTTGTGATTGTGTGGTTGCTTCCACTTCTCATCATCGTTTTTTCATATCAGCTCATTTCCGGAGAGGATGAACTCGGCACCTTGCCGCTGTTGCTTTCTCAACCGATATCGTTTCGGAAATTACTTTTCGTAAAAACGTCAGTTCGGTTTTTCCTGATTTCTGTTTATCTCATCACAGCCGTTTTATTGGTTCTTGCGGTATTCGGTCGGGGCGTTTTTGGTGAACCGATGTATATCTTCTTTTTACTGTGTTGGATTTTGCTTTATGCCTTGTTTTGGTTCTTGCTCAGCTCGTTCATCAACTTGTTTCGGCTTCCATCTACTACCAATCTCAGCTTTTTGTTTGCTGTGTTCCTGCTTTTTGTGGTGATATTGCCCACTTCATGGGGACTCATCACGGATATGAAAAACCCTGTTCCCACCCGCCTTGATCTTGTCAATAAAATGCGCGAAGCTACCAGGGAAATTGACAATGACAGCGCTTCTTTGCTCAACGCGTATTATTTCGATCATCCCGAACTAATGCCGGAAGGAAATGTGCGCAATATGGCTCAATATGTCTATAAAAACGCGCTAAAAAACAAGATGGTGGCTGCCGCAGCCAGGCCCGTGGTAGATCAGTACTATACACAGATGGACCTACAAATTGATCAATCCTTTCGCAGTATTTACGTTTCACCGGCAATCATTTTGTACACGGGTTTTGATGCCCTGGCGCAAAGTGGCGCTGGTGATTATTTAGAATTTCAAAAGAAGTCGGATAGGGCGAGGTTGACCTGGCGCGATTTTTTTGAAAAAAAGATTTTTAAAGACGACCTTTTGACTGACGCTGACATACGCGCGCTGCCTGATTTTTCCTTTACGGCAGATCCACCAAAAAAAACAATTGTCGCTGGCATCTGGATGGGCCTTTTGGGGATCAATATATTGTTAATCGGTCTCATTCATTTGGTCGGGAGCTTCCGCAAAATCTGAATCCTGCTGATATTCCAAACTTTAATTACGGCATTTTCTTCGACGAATCGGCAGGATTCTTTGATGAAGTCTGATTTTTTAACAGATGAGAAAAATCTGAATGAATAATCCAGTCGTAGTTGATGAAGTATTCCAGACGTGGAATCAGAATTTAACCTTTTAATCCAAATCACTATGAAAAATGTTATTTTTTTTCGGAAAGTAATGCTCTTCAGTGCCTTATCTCTCGCTTTTTTAGGCACGAAGAGTTTTGCTTCCAGTCACCGGGAGGCGCCGCTAATCGCCAATGACCCGCTGGCAGACAACACGGATCTCTACGCTTTCCGGAGCCCGGACGATCCGAACACCATTACGATTATTGCCAATTACATTCCGGCAGAATTGCCTTATGGTGGCCCTAATTATTACTCATTCGGTGAGAATGTGCGATACGAAATCCACATTGACAACAATGCGGAGATTCCGGGAGATGAAATCATCTACCGATTTGTTTTTTCTAAAGAAAACCAGGATCCAACGACGTTTTTTAATATTCGTTTAGGTCAGGAGAATCTGAAAACCACTTACACTATGTACAAAAGCACGGATGGTGGAAACAGTTTTTCTGTGGTGATTGAAAATGGCGTTGTGCCTCCCCCGAATATCGGTCCACGATCGATTGAGTCAGGCACCGGCCTTGGCGCTGCCGATTACAATTCACTTATCGCGGGTGCCATCACCACAGCGAGCTCCGGTGAAACAGTTTTTTGCGGTCCATCAGATGATCCTTTCTTTGTTGACCTCGGTGGTATATTCGATTTGGGTGATGCGCCGAGACAAAACAATAACAATATCGTACGCGACGGGCTTGCCCGTTTCAATACGCACTCTATTGTTTTGAAAATTAATATCGCTGATCTTCAGAAAGATGGACAGGGTGTAGAAATGGCGGAAAATATTCTCGATGGCAATTATGTGATTGGGGTGTGGGCTTCAGCAAGTCGACCACAAACCCGAACATTGAATACCAACGGCCCGGGATCAGTTGACTCAGGCGAATGGGTTCAGGTTTCCCGTTTGGGAATGCCATTGACCAACGAGGTGATCGTGCCTATCGGCGACAAAGATTTCTGGAATGCGCTAACTCCGCACCAGGATTTGGCAAACATCGCGCAGTTTGGGAACTATTTCTACAATCCTGAATTGGCATTGTACATGGATGAAGACAATTTTGCTGCAGTGGTTCCAGCTTTCAATGCGCTGAGAATTCAGGAAAATTCCCTTGGAGCTTTTGACTTTACCAACGGTGGAGACGGTTTGTTTGGCCTGAAAGGTACAGAAGCGCTCGACGGTACTGTGCTTGCCGCGGGTAGTCCTTTCGAAGATTTGTTGCTTCCGGCTGCAGCCTCACCGAGGTCTGTAGATCTCTGGCCTATATTTAATACGGGAGTTCCCAATGCTCCGCCATACCAATTGGCTACTGGCAAAGAGGGCAATCCACTTGCTGCGGGAAAACCATTTATCAACAACTTTCTGCCCAATGGTGGCGACATGTTGCGTTTGAACATGGCTGTGCCTGTTACGGACAGAAATTCTGAGGCTTTCAGTTCATTGGGTCTTATTGCAGCAGCGGTCTCTGGTTTGACCGATCCGATGTATGCCAATTCCAATCTGGAATTTATTCCAAATATGGATGGATTTCCAAACGGTCGTCGCCTTGAGGATGACGTAACCCGTATCGAATTGCAGGCTGTAGGTGGAGTTGTTTTGGCTGCTATTGGTCTTTTCTATGATGACTATGATGCAAGCAATCCCAATGCAAGCCCTATAACAAATCAATTGATCAATGTACTTCAGTATTCCACAGGTGTAGAGCAAAACGATACTACTTTCAAAAGTGTATTCCCTTATGTTCAAACCCCCTGGAGAGGTACAGACATCTAATCAAACCTCACTAATAATTTTAGTCTTATGAAATCAACTTTAGATAAATTTACCCGGAGGTTAACGTTGGGGATCGCAGGTACGATTTTCACGGCGTCTCTCGCCATGGCATCGAGCCACCGCGAAGCACCCCTGATCTCCCTCGACCCGTTGGCCGACAATACGGACGTTTATGCGTTCAGAAGTCCTGACGATCCGAATACCATCACCATTATAGCCAATTATATCCCTATGCAATTGCCGCATGGAGGGCCTAATTATTACGCATTTGGTGAGAATGTGCGGTATGAAATTCATATCGATAACGATGCCAGCACACCTGGCGACGACATCACGTACCGATTCACTTTCACGAAAGTGAATGAAGATCCAACGACCTTTTTCAATATACGTTTGGGTGCTCAAAATCAGAAGAACACCTACACCATGGAAAAAAGCGTGGACGGTGGAGCAAGCTGGGTAACTGTGATCAGCGATGGCGTGGTGCCGCCTTACAATGTAGGACCACGCAGTATTGAAGGAGATGCAGGTCTGGCTACCACGTATGAGTCGCTTTTCAATGGCGGCATCATGACAGCTTCTACAGGCGAGTCTGTTTTTGCAGGGCCCATCGAAGATCCTTTTTTCGTTGACCTGGCCGGAATTTTTGATCTTGGCGATGCACCGCGACAGAACGGAATGCCCAAAGATGGTTTGGCTTGTTACAATGTCAGCACAATTGCATTGAAAATCAACATCGCCGACCTTCAAAAAGACGGTCTTTCGGCTGATGATGCGGCCAATATCCTCGACAGCGATTTCGTAATCGGTGTATGGGCTTCGGCCAGCCGTCAGCAAATCCGCACCCTCACCACGCAGGGTACACAGGAGTTCAGCGGCGATTGGGTGCAGGTTTCCCGTTTGGGAATGCCTCTTACCAATGAAGCAGTTATAGCCATTGGAGATAAAGATTACTGGAATTCAATTACGCCTTACGAAGAATTGGAAGACCAGATACTCGATGAGTATTTTTACAATCCAGAACTGGCACTGTACATGGACGAAGCCTTTTTTGCAGGCGCTATTCCGGCCTTTGATGCTTTGAGAATTCAGAAAAATTCATTGCAGTCTTTCGGTTTTGGCAATACCCAGGATGGACTTTTCCCACTGAAAAACACCCCGGCGCTTGACGGAACTGTATTGGAAACAGGTTCTCCATTTGTTGATCTCTTGCTTCCGGCAGCTGGAAAACCGAGATCAATTGACCTTTGGCCAATATTCCACACAGGTGTTCCCAATGCCCGGCCATATCAACTGGCCACGGGTAAGGAAGGTGATCCACTTGCTGAAGGTAAACCCTTCATCAACAATTTCCTGCCAAATGGTGGTGATATGCTCCGCCTGAATATGGCAGTTCCTGTAACCGATCGGAATTCAGAAGAATTTAGTTCACTCGGTCTCATTGCCGCAGCTGTATCTGGTCTTCTCGATCCGCTTTACAATACGACAGCTGATCTCCAGTTTATTCCCAACATGGACGGTTTTCCGAACGGACGTCGCCTCGAGGATGATGTAACAAGAATTGCACTGCAGGCAGTAGCCGGTGTGGTTCTTTCCGCAATTGGTTTGTGGGAAGATGACTACAACCCGAATGAAGATGAAAGTCCTGTGACTGAGCAATTGCTCGCCGAACTCGGATACACCACAGGTGTGGAAGAGAATGACGTGCCTTTCAGAACAAGCTTCCCCTACGTGCAAATGCCATTTTCGGGAACTTCTGAGTGCAGCGGTCTTCCTATTGTCTATGTACAACCGGAAGTGCTCGAACCCACACCGTTTGAAGCAGACTCGTGTACCGCTTTCAAAGTGTACTACATCAATATCGACACCATGGCTTCTCCTGCCAAATCAATACTTTATGAAGTAGTGATTGATGGCAGTTCTGCGGAATTGGTGGTCCTTGATTCACTCCCAACTTCTGCCCATTTGGGTATCAGCACGACGGGTGAGTTATATATTGTATATGGAACCGGTAAGTTGACAGTCTATGATGTGTCTACCGAAACCTATTCCACACCTGTACAAATAACCGTAGATGGTGCTCCCTTGATGAACATTCCTCATGTGGTACTCGATCCGGAAACAGACGAAGTATTTGTGGCTTCTGCCAATACAAATGCGGTATATTCTGTCGATCCTCTTTCAGGTGCAGCGACATTGGTTGC
>JBGTLS010000568.1:0-3710 GCA_041744015.1 Cryomorpha sp.
AAATGATCGAGTTCAGAGATATATTTATCGCTGCAACTTGTTTGGTCTTTGAATTACCTCTTAAAACCCGAAATAAAAAGCACTTCGAAAGAATCAAACAACTCGAAATTCAATAATATTTTGAGGAAGGGGCATTAGCGTGTATCCCCGGATGCATTGGTCAAGAAATTCGCGCTCTGGTGGATTTGTAACAGTTGAAATAACAGTTTACTATTCTTAATTTAGGTCATATAAAATGATTCATCGCTTTTACTGCACGACAAACTTACTACTGAATCCCTGATCTCCCTGTCGTCCTTTCACCAGGTACATGCCCGGAGCAAGCCCTGAGACGTTCAGTATGTTTCCCGTTTGATAGGATGCCTGATCCAGAACCATTCGTCCTGTAAGATCATACACCTGCAAAGACAACGCTGCAAAGAGCTGACCCGGAATCCCGATCCGCACGGCATCGCGGGTGGGGTTGGGGTACACCGAGAGCGGCAGAATTTCGGGGTTTTTGGTGGTTGTGAGGGTGGCATCTTCGAAAATGAAAAAGCCGATGTCAAATAATCCACCATTATTTTGCTGGTAGGCGTCGGGTGTTACCAGACCACCACAATTAGATCCCATATTGCCAATGATAGCAAATCTGGAATCATCGATAGCGGTAATGTTAAGGGGTAATCCCTGGTTGCAATTGGCCATGAAATACGTGCTCCACTTTAGATTTCCCGTTTCCTGGTCAAATCGGGCTACGTATCCACCGCGATTGAATATATTGTCAACTGAAACGGAATTTTCAGATTCAAAAGGGTTCCCGAAAGTGATGTTTTCCAGCGATTGTGTATGTCCGATCATTAAGATGTCGTTCGAGGTCAGAGAGATATTAACGATCCAGGTTTCCATTACTTCACCGCCAAAATAGGTAGACCAAATACGATTTCCATCAGGACTAAATGCGGTCAGGAAGTGATCAAAGGAACCTCCATTCATTTCCTGATATACATCCGGCGTGGACATATTGTTAACTGAAGTTGTTTCTCCTGCTATAAAAAGCGTTCCATCCTCCGCAACACCAAGATCCAGAATGAAGTCTGTTTCGGATCCGCCATAATATGTGGACCAGTTTAAAGTACCATTTTCTGAATTAAAGCTGGCTATAAAACCATCGGCATTGCCACCTCCATAGTTCATCTGAAATGCATTCAGCATTGTTAAATCTTCATTCGACGTTCTACCACCAATGTAAATTTCACTTTCATCCAAGGAGATAGCGATTGATTCAGAATAAGCCCGTTCTAAACCATATGTAAACCAGAGCAGCCCTCCGTCATGATCAAATTTAGCGATAAATGATCCAAAAAATCCTTCTGGAAAGTCATCCTGAAAAACTCCCGGAGTTGCGAGTCCGGGAGTTAATGTTCTGCCAGTTACATACACATTACCATTCGAATCAGTGACGACATCATTTACGATATCCTGACCCTCACCACCAATGAAGGTGCTCCAAACCAATTGATGGTTGTCATCAAAACTTGAAACGTATCCCATGCTTTCTGTAAACTGTTCGTTGTAAGCGCCAGGAGTTACAGGAAAATCAAAAGACGAAGTGGAACCGACGATGACAAAACCCTCATTGTTATTTTTTATAGTAAGTCCATATGGCGTATCGAGAAAAATGCCACCGAGAAAACCTCCATGGATAAATTGCCCTTCCGAATCAAATCTGGCAATATGATTGTCCGATTGTCCACCCCAGGCTACCTGCCATGCATCATCCGTTACCGGCATATTGACTGACTCACTTCGGCCAACTATCAGAAATGTGCCGTCGGACATAACTTCGATGTGTCTGCCACCGTCAGTGTTTATTCCGCCGAGATAGGTGGCGTAAATCAGGTTCTGATCGGTTTGGGAATGAGCATTGGAGCCAATAATGAAAAAGCCAATTGTCAATATCAGGAATAGGGATTGTAACCGGGTCATATTGGTGTTATTCTTTGAGTGAGGTATAAGAAGTGTGCGATCCGTCAATTGAAGCGAATCGGTGATGGATAATGCCATTGATGGGATTGTAAATTCTGAAAATGTAGCGGCACCTGGAACCACATGAATCGGTGGCTTTGTGCTTTTCAGAAAAATTACATGGATTTTGGCTTAACACTTTCTTGGTTTTCTGTTTCGATTTGCAAGATAGAAATTTTTTTAAAAGGAATTTAAAGCCTTAAAAATTCTTTGGCGATCAGAATGAAACGGCGTAGCTTTAAGACTACACTTACTGTCAAAAACAATTTCTTATAATTTCCGTTCAAGTCGGTATCCATCCCAACCCTTGAATACAGAAAACGAAATACTCGATTTAGAGCAATCAGAAGAGCGGAGCCGAGCGACGGCCATTTGTTTTGGGATCGCCATTGCCCTGTTTGTGTATTGGTTTATAGCCGATCTCATGCATTGGTCGTACGGAGGATATGCCCTGATTTTTGGTCTGTTGATTTTATTGGTGGTGATGGTGCTGCGGTTTCTGAAATATCGGCAAACCGGTCTTTACCAGTATTTTTATTTCGGGGGCAAGGTCTCGTTGTTGGTGGGAATCTATACTTACATCATGCATTTTCCCATCAGTCAGTGGTTTGTGTGGAGCGCGTTTGGGTTTTTTGGGGTGGGGTTGTTGGTGTTGACGTTGAGTAAAAAATGATCGGGGATCGAGCGATTTTTTCGTCACATACCACATTGATTTTGTCACAATTTTTGCTTAGAAAAAGGCAAAAATTCCGCCAAAACCTGAGCATTTCCGGCATGTACCACGGGTTTCACCCGTGGCTAATCACGTTTGACCCCTTCGGGGTCGGTTGTAGGTTGTAAGCCGAAAATCGCGGAAATTAGTGTTGTATATCTCTTCCCGGAACGAAAAATTATTTTGCCAAAGCAGCGATCGTTTTCGGGCTCATATGGCCTCGTTTGAACATGTTGTAACACTTTTCTAAAATTCATTCCGCAGCATTAGCTTCGCTGAGATCGCTCCTCCGCTAAGTTGCAAATGCAGCGGAGCAGGGTGAAATGCCCGGGAATTATCGGATTATCCTCACTTAACGAACGCAAAATTGTTTCGCTAATGCAGCGATCGTTTTCTGGCTCAGATGGAAAGTCTCTGTTTCACCGCGTCTGTTTGCGCGAATGGCGGATGCCAGTTTTTGGGCGTCTTCGGGATGACTCAGGATAATTCTGACCCGATTGCTGGTAAGCGGCGTATCGGTATTGAAAAAACTGATATGTCTTTGGGAGTCATCTTTCATGGCATCCAAAAATACGGTTTTTAAAGCTGTTCAGATGCCATTTTTGGGCCCTTTAACAATGACAGGTTTTTTCAAGGTAGCATCCTTCTTTTTCTACACAGCTGCTCGCCCGCCACGTCCTCGGCGTGGCAGCCCTTTTCATTATTACCTCCATTTTCTTAACCCCTTCATTTTTCATGTTGAAAAAACGCGCTGCGCAGCTTGCAAACACAGACCGAAGCGTCAGGGAGCGCCTACACCCTCCATTCATTTTCACAGCTGCTTGCAGCCTTTTATCACCATCAATTCTTCAAACTGTCTTCCCTTTCTGAAAATTCAAAAATTTTGAAAACCCGGGATGATATCCATACCCTATAGAAAACAGCAGGGCCATTTCCACCAGGATAGGAAATCACCGCTCAATAAAGCACCACGCGCCGGCTCATTTTGACG